>NZ_JBLYNV010000012.1:0-104300 GCF_049310165.1 Endozoicomonas sp. ALE010
TGATGCGGTGGCAATGTTCCAGTGCCCGTTGTTGTCTGTTCCACCTGGTAACCTGACATGGATCGCTTTCTTTCTTGTTTTCGGCTGTTTGCTGGCCGGTGCCTTCCGGCTTCAGTGGATGTTAACGGGGATGCCGTGTCTGCGGTTACTGAGGAGGAAGGTGACTGCATGGCTTCTTCGGGGATTACCTGTTTGCAGTTGGAGAATCGTCTGGGGATGACAACAATAGAACGTAAACGCGAATTTAACCAGCGTAATAGCCAACCCCGCCGGATCGGCTTATTCTTGAGGTGCCTTCACACAGTTTCTTTTTCCAATAACCAGGCTGTGATGGTCTGACGCCGTTTTGTCGGCACCAGGCTTTTTGGCTAAGCCCGGGGTCGTGCCAGGCTTCGATCCGTTGCAGCCATTGTTCTTTAGTGGTTTCTGGGGTGGTCATCGGAGCCTCCATGCAATCAGAGGCTTTATGATCCACGATCAAATCTCAGCGGGGTAGGACGTGGGTTATTTTGGCGGTTACACTGCATCCAGATGAAATCGTTTTCTTCGCTCCAACAGTACTGAGCCCACCCTGCCTGTAACAAACTGCCATCAGGCCCCTCACTACCCATCACTGAGGTTGGAAATACCAACATCTGTACTACGATACATCCATAACAAATCATCCAGTCGCCCGAAAAAAATCACTAATAAGTAGGTGGACGTTTGGTTTTAAATATTTGCCTCTATCAAATCATGGGGATGTCGTCAGTCTTATGCCTAGCAAGGGATGGAACTAATTACTGATTATATGGTCGGAAGTATACGAAGGCTAACGAGTACCTGCTTACAATATATCAGGCACCAGATGAATACCGTCGCACAATCCACCAGTAAAACAATGAGTCCCTCATTTCCCGCAAGCTGGCAGATGCCAGAAAAACAACCCATCACGAATGCACACTTTGGCAACCGCCCTGTGGCATCACATTTAGTGAGTACTTCCCTCTTAAGTGGACACCTGACACTTGCTGAACCGACCTCCCCATCATTGTCCAGTTATGGGATATCCCAATGCACATCAGTTGCCGGATGGATGATTGAAAACCGGCTTGGCCTATCCAAACTGTTGGGCTGCCGCCTTGTTTCAGCACAATACTGCTACCTGTTTTCCGCTAAAGCCCACTTCCCCGCCAAGAGTCAGGCGATTATAGATTCTGCCTGTAACGCCACCCATGAGGACGGTTTCAGGACAGAAAAAATTACCCTCTCCCATGACGCCACAACCCTTTGCGGAGTCATTTGCTACCCCGCAGAGCGACAGTCCACACCATTGTCAGACCTGATCATTTTTAACAATATGAATGGTACAACCATCTCAAACTTCTTTGACAAAGACAGGCTTGCCAGCACATCCCATGGACTGCCAGATGGCAAACCCACAGAAACACCGGGCAATATTCAGCAGATTCTGGGCTGTCCAGTTCTTCTTTACGATTACACGGGCACCGGAATCAACAAAAGGGCAGGACTTTTACGCTATGCTCCTGCGGCCACCGGCGAAACCGTAATCAAGGATGCCATGGCAGTCTTGCACACGGCACTGAACCAACCCGGTATTGACAACATCACACTGATGGGAAGTTCATTGGGTGGCGGCGTTGCCACAGTTGCTCTGGAACGCTATCTCAGTAATCTGGGTGAAGATGAGGCAATACGGACCAAAAAACGCCTTACACTGGTTAACCATGACTCCTACAGCACCACTTCAAGAGTCGTCATTCCACAATTACCCGAATTTGCCGATACCCTGGGTTGGTTGTTCGGTGCTCACATTGATGCAGCCACCCCCATGAAACAGTTGGTGGAATACCAAAAGGTGAACACAATCATTCTCTCACGGGAAAACGATCATACGATTCGCAAGGGATCCCGGATGTACGAAATGTTTGCCAATGCTGCGGCAAAAGAAAGCCATTTATCGTGGTACCATAGTAAACTTCCCGGACACTCAGGCCTTTCTGAAGACCAGGCTGCTTTTCTTAAAAGTAAAATGTGTGATAGTTGAAGTAGCCAGGGGCAACCAGAAGCATCGCTGGTTGCCAGTCAAACTAAACTATGAACGTCGTTTTCCAGATGGGTGAGGCTTTTTCTCTTCCGGTGCGTTGAAGATCAGGTAAAGCTCCATCAACACTTCAGGAATCTGGCTGCACATATCTTCTGTGAGCTTACTGTCCCTGCGAATATCCTGAAACTCCTGTTCATCATCAAACAGGCCTGAGGCCAGCATGATCGGCAGCAGGAGTTCACAGACCTCCTGTTCATTGGTCCCGAACCAGATGTCTTCATCGAGGAAGTGAGCCACCATAAAACCGATGCACCAGTTGGCAAGGGCTTCATCGTCGTGGTCTTCCAGCTCTTCGGATTCGCAGGAGAGGGAAAAACCCTCATCTTCGTCGTTAAATCCCCGGTCGATGGTCGTTTGCATTCTGGCAATAAGTTCATTCAACTCATTGGCAATGGCTGCTGGAAGCTCTACCTTACCATCAAAAATACTCTCGTTCCGTACCTGCTCGGTCAGGTCTATCGGGCAGATGGTCAGGGCTGTCAGGAAACCGTGGAGACCATGGTAGTCAAGAGTTCCTTCATTTTGTTCCGTAAAAGGCTGTAACAGCGCCTCCACAGAAGCACGGGTATTGGACATAGAGGGTATCCTGAAAGTTTGAGGGGGGGATTTTACTCTGGCTTTGGTGGAGATAAAAGTCTGTCCGGTGAAGCCTTTATCATGATGGGTTACCTGATAATGAGCATCACTGTTTTTTTCTTTTTATAGAACTAAATGTTGGTTGTTAACGTCTGATTGAGTGGAGTGATCAGCCCATAAGCCGTCCAAACAGTCTCTGATAAGGGTTGGACGTATAACAAAAAACATCAAATGTCGTTCATATGTATGGCGAATCTTTGGAGATTGAGCATGGATAATCCGAAGCCTGTAGGTAGACCTTGCAAAACATATAGCTTGCGATCTGATGATAAAAGGGATAAGCCTGTCAGAGAAGGGCGCATGAAGGATGGCAAATCAGTAGGGCCATTTAAGTCTTTGAGGTCGATGTTAATGCGTCAAAGGCCTGCTGAGGAACCGGTGTATGCTAAAAATCGACGTGATGTTGTGCATTGTGATAAGCAACTTGCCGGAAAAGTCAGTTCAGAAATACGTGGCAGGATATCCCGG
The DNA here is from genome assembly GCF_049310165.1 of Endozoicomonas sp. ALE010. Classification (NCBI taxonomy): domain Bacteria; kingdom Pseudomonadati; phylum Pseudomonadota; class Gammaproteobacteria; order Oceanospirillales; family Endozoicomonadaceae; genus Endozoicomonas; species Endozoicomonas sp. ALE010. Next base: position 3,212 of record NZ_JBLYNV010000012.1, read on the forward strand.
CCAAGAGTTGGTCATGGGGCAGCGTCGACCAGTGCAAGGTCTCCTATGGGTAGTACTGAATTCGGGTCTGCACTGGATGTGATGAGAGGGATCCCAAGCCAGTCGGCAAAAGCAAAAGATTGCTTTTCTGCGTTTTTTTTTCCGGTAACCTTCTCCTGCAAGCTCAACGATGTTGAGGAGACACTTCCCCATGAAATGGCACGTAAGATTTGTGATAACGATGCCATCCGGGATTGTGCGGCTTATCTGGCAAATGGGGGAACCGAAAAAGTAAGATTAAGGAAATATGAAGAATCGTATCAGAATGACGCAGGCAGGGTTGATTTAACCATTATTAAAGAAGGTACGAATGGTGCTCAACCACACAAGTTCAACACTAAAGACTACAAGTGCAGTTTGAATCTTGCAGATGAATCTGTCAGTAATCACGAGGTTGAGAGGATGTTGGCTTCATATCTTGAGGGTCAGGGTCCTGAACTGTCGGATTCCTTGAAAATTCTTCTTGGGCAAGGCTTGTTGAATCAGCTATATGCGTACTTCTCTGAAATGGGGGTGAAAATGAGTTGCTCAGGATCTTCAAGCTGCACTCATACTTTGGAACTAAACGACTGGCGGTGTGTTTTGACATCAACAGTGACTTACAATGAGTATATCAGTGCAGATGGTAAGGCAAAAAGACTGAAATTACCTTGTTCTTTTTCTGTGATGATCAGTCTTGGTTCTTTGAGTAAAAGTGGTCATTGGCGCCTGAATGAAGCAAAAATAAATCTGAACTTTCATGGTAAGGTGGCACGACAGGTAGAGAGACAAATCAAGCCAACAGCTTCAAAGCGTCTACTCCTGGACATCGAAGCGATAGCCGGGAATGCCGGAGGAATGCTTGCTGCCCGGGCACTGAATGATGGCGGGTTGAGGCGTTGTAACAGTGAAGATAGCTTATTATCTTCTATGTCAGAAAAGCCAAAAAACAGAAAAACCTATTTTAAAAAAGGTTTTTTGTTAAAAGATAATAAGGTGTTTTTATGTGATACTACTTTGAGTAAGTATGATGTGCGGTGGCAGTTGAGTAAATTTAACTGGGTGTCCGATTATAATGAAAGTTTAATAATAAGAGGTATCCATTCTGATGGTAGTCATGCTGACATGGAAGAGATTGTGGTGCGATGCTCAAATTTACTGCGCTGGTATCCTTCAGGAAAAAAACAGTTTTTTGATTTTTGGCTTGAGGATCATATTGATACGCTGAAGAATTATGGTGTTCCTTATTTGAGTGCTCTTAAACAAGCGGTTCTAGCTGAATGCAGGTGTTTATGGAATGCTCAGTTTCAAGAGTATCTAGATAAATATTTAAATTTCAATTACCAGGATTATGCCGGTCAGGTATTTCCAGAATTAAGTATACAGGCTAATGGGAGTGAATTTTTAGAGCTCGCCGTTGCCATTTATAAAAGTCAGGAAAATACATCAAGCGTAGTGGCTTGGGTGAAAGCGTTGAATGACATTCGTCAGGAATTAATGGCGGCAAAATCATTGTCCAATAGCGTATGTGCCGAGTATCTTCTCAAACTGGGAAAAGCCAAGGCGGGCAGCTTTTCAATTGTTGCCAGTTATCGAGGGTGTTCCCCATTAAAACACAAGCCAGCTCGTGAACTGGTGCCGTACTTTAACCGATTCTCAACCGCAGGCCAGAAGCTGGTCAGCATTCTTCTTTATGAGAACATGAACAGACTAAAGGTGATGTGTAAGGCTTCATGGGTTGGTCATTATTTGACCGCTATAGAGGTGCACAATAATCCCCATGAGAATGATGAATTTGTCAATAACTTATCCAGAGATTTAAAGTTATGTATTGAAACAGATGGGCGACATATGGCGATAGTCTGATTTGTTGGAACCTATCAGGATTTGATGAAGATGCTGGCGAGTATCCGTATACTTGCCCTTTTATCAGATGCGATTCTGTTCAATGCCTGATCCTGCTCTGGATATTTTAAAAAATACATTTGGTTACCAGTCCTTTCGAGGATTCCAGCAAGAGGTAATTAATGAAATCGTTGCTGGCCGTGATGCCCTGGTATTGATGCCTACAGGGGGAGGGAAATCGCTCTGTTACCAGATCCCCGCATTATTAAGAGGTGGTACGGCAGTTGTCGTTTCTCCTTTGATTGCCTTGATGGATGACCAGATTAACAGTCTTCGGGAGCTGGGTATTCGTGCCGACTGTCTGCACTCCGCCATGCTGCCGGAAGACCGGCTTCAGGTTGAACGGGAACTGCTGATCGGTGATCTGGATTTATTGTATGTAGCGCCGGAAAGACTGCTGACTGAGTCGATGCAGCGGCTGCTGGATCAGATTCAGGTGGCTTTGTTTGCCATTGATGAGGCTCACTGTGTCTCTCAGTGGGGGCACGATTTCCGGCCGGAATACCTGCAGCTCTCCTGTTTGCAAACACGGTTTCCCAGGGTTCCCAGAATTGCCCTGACAGCGACGGCCGATCAGAGAACCCGCCAGGAAATCCGTGAACGACTGGGACTTGGAGCAGCCCGGGTATTTATCGACAGCTTTAACCGACCCAATATTTTCTACCGGATCAGCCAGAAGAAGCAGGGTAAGCAACAGCTACTGAACTTTCTTAATAAAGAGCATCCCGAAGATTCCGGAATTGTTTATTGTCTTTCCCGTAAGAAAGTGGAGCAGACTGCCCAGTGGTTGACGCAGTCAGGGCGAAAGGCGCTGCCCTACCATGCCGGGCTTTCACCGGAAGAACGGCGGGCAAACCAGCACAGGTTTATCGTCGAAGAAGGGATCATTATTGTCGCGACCATTGCCTTTGGTATGGGGATTGATAAACCGGATGTGCGGTTTGTTGCCCACCTCGACCTGCCAAGAAGCATTGAAGCCTATTATCAGGAGACCGGGCGTGCGGGGCGGGATGGCCTGCCTGCTACCGCCTGGATGGTTTATGGTTTACAGGATGTGGTGCTGCTCAAACAGCTGCAGGCCCGCTCCAGTGCCAGTGTGCATATTCAACAGATAGAGCAGCAAAAGCTGGATGCCATGCTGGCGCTTTGTGAGGTGACCGGATGTCGACGACAGGTGTTGTTGAATTACTTTGATGAGCCTCTGGATAAACCCTGCGGCTATTGTGACTTGTGTCTTGAGCCACCGGAAATATGGGATGGGACCGAAGTTACCCGCAAGGCGTTGTCCTGTATTTACCGCAGTGGGCAGAGCTTTGGGGTAGCTCATCTTGTGGATATTCTGCTGGGGAAAAGCACTGATAAAACCCGCCGTTTTGGTCATAACCGGCTTAGCACCTTCGGTATCGGCACCGAGCTGGATCAGAGCAGCTGGCGGTCGGTCTATCGTCAGCTGGTGGCCAGAGGGTATGTGAATGTGGATCATGACAGTCACGGAGCCCTTAAATTGAATGAGCGTTGCCGTTCACTGTTAAAAGGTGATGAGCGTATTCAGTTACGCCGTGATCGATATGAGCCTTCCCGGAAGTATGAGCAGGAATACCGGGAAGTTGGTCGTGTTGTGGTGGAAGCCCATGATCAGCAATTGTGGGAGGCTTTGCGCCAATGGCGCCGTAGCCATGCTGAGGAACAGAATGTCCCCGCTTATGTCATCCTGAACGACAAGACCCTGATGGAGCTGATAAAGGCTCGTCCTCAATCCCATCTTGAATTGTCGAGAATCACCGGAATAGGGCAATTCAAGCTGGAGAAATACGGCGATGACTTATTAGCAGTTTTGGGGGGCAGCCAGGGCGTTACCGAGGAATGTTAATGGCCCTTTACAGGCGGTGCACAGATAGACCGTTCCCCGTTGTGAGCGGTTGTGTCGTATGGTGCTCAGGTGAATCGTCTTGCCCTGACAGTGGCATCGATACAGCCACTGCTTCCGGCTGCTTCTTCCGGTGTCGTACCGGTGACAACGATCGGCAGGAAGTCTGAATACCCTGGTCATGATCCCCTGCCACTCTCTGCCATGGGCCCGGATGTTTCGGCCAAACAGTTCATAGGCCAGCAGGTGGGCCACCTCGTGGGCGACGGTTTGTTGGATAAAGTGCTCACGGTTTTCCTGAAGCAGCACTTTATTGAAGCGCAGTTGATGTTTTTCAATCCACGCCTGACCCGCTGTCTCCCCGGTGAGATCCAGTCGAATATAAGGTTTTTTAAACGGTTGTTGAAAAAAGCGTTCCGCTTCCTGATAAAGCTCAATAATCCGCTGTTCAATTTGGTGAAGGTCGTTCGGCAATGGTTTGTCTGCTCCCTGAGTTTGCCCGCAAATCATAGTGGATTGCTCAGGATTGTAAAATCCGTAAGGCACAAAAAAAGCCGTGTAAAACGGCCTTGGGAATAGTCCTTGAATAATTTCACATTTTGGAGCCTCCAAACTCCGTTCGTCCTGAGGCTGTCGAAGGGCGTAAACTCCCAAGCATGATAGGTCGTGCCCGGGACCCTTCGACTCCGCTCAGGGTGAACGGAGAGCGAGTTCTAAATGTTGGAATCATTTAAGGATAATTAATCATTAAGATTGGGACTAATAACTCTGCACATACTCAGGCCCAATGCCCATACCCCAGAAAATCACGGTGGTGATCATGATGGCAACCAGAACCACCAGGCCAATACAGAGAACCGAGCTGGCATAGATAAAGCCCTGTTCCTGAGGAATCTTCATAAAAATATGGAGACCGCTGTACAGCAGGTAGGCCGTGGCAGATACCGCCACAGTACCGGCAATAATAGCCAGCCACAGGGATGGATAGAGACCGCAGATACCAATGAGAAACAGAGGATAGGCGGTATAGCATGTAAAGGCTGTACAGTCTGCCAATGACGGGTCGCTGTTGAAGTTACCGCTCATCCAGTGGATAAACCAACTCATGACCGCAACGCCACAGACCATCGCCATCCAGGCAAGGATGGACATCCACAGGGCACTCTCAGGTGTGAGTCTTACCACATTGGTGCTGCCGGGAAGGCTCCAGCCAGACATCGTAGTACCAATGTAAGTGCAGATGGCGGGCAGGGCTGCCAGCCAGATGATTTGGCCAAGGTAGAGCTGGATCAGTCCGGGCGGGTTCTTGCGAATGCTGACCCATTCGTTGTCGGGCTCAGTAAGCAAGCCCCAGAAATGGCTTAGGATCATAACAGTGCCTCCGTGTGTTCGGCAGGATATCAGGCCGCTTCTTCCACTGAAGTGGTGGATACTGATACTGACCGGCGCTTAACCTTTGTTATTATTATTGGCTCTCTGCAGAGGTTTTCCATCGCAGAACCGCGTTAAGCCGCTCCTCAAGTGTTGTCATGTTTCGCCCGGTTTGTAAAGAAACTGAACGTTTTTTAGTGGATTTTCTGCCTTTTTTGGCCATCAGCCTTTATTCTGTTGCTAATCAAGATGTTTTACTGAGGTACTCATGCTCAATAAGATTGATAAAATTATGTTGGGTGTTTTTCTGGCGTTAATTGTGCTGTCTTTGGTGATTCACTGGCAGGGTAAGTTTGCGTCAGGGCCTGAAATACCGGAACCGGTGGCGGTTGAAAAGACAGAAGCGTTGCCGGTTGTGACCATACCGGATTTCAGCAGCATGGTTGATGTCAAGGCCAAGAAAAGTGCTTTCTTTGGCTTCTTATTGCCGATGGTGCAAGAAGAGAATGATACGATTTTACAAAACCGTCTTCGGATTATGGCGTTATCTTCCCAGTCAGAGCTGACGGAGAACGATCAATTGTGGCTGGCTGATATGGGTAAAAAGTACCGTATTGGTGATGTGTCAGCTTTTGATGAACCGTTTTTTGCCAGGTTGCTGGCGTCTGTCGATATGATCCCTGCTTCTCTTGCCCTGGCTCAGTCGGCCAATGAAACCGCGTGGGGGACTTCACGATTTGCCCGACAGGGTAACAACTTCTTTGGTCAGTGGTGTTTCCGACCGGGATGCGGCATTGTACCCGGGGCTCGCCCGGCAGGAGAGAGCTACGAAGTTCAGAAGTTTAAGGATGTTGCGGCGTCGGTCCGTGCTTATATGCACAACCTGAACACCAATCATCAATACAGGGCTTTGCGACAGCTGCGGGAGCAGAAAAGAGTCAGTCAGGAGCCAGTCACAGGCGCTGATCTGGCCCATGGTTTGCGGGCATATTCCATCCGGGGTGAAGAATATATTGAAGAACTGCTTTCCATGATCAACAGCAATCAATTGCTGCGGTATGATTTAAATAATCAAGGCTAAATAATTAAAAGAAGGAATTCCCGTGACCGTATCATTCAGCAATTCTGCCTCGCTCCGTTTTTGCTTTGCCAATCTATGGAAGCGAGCAGTAAAGGCATTGTCTCTCGGTGCCTTGCTGCTCATCCTTCCGGGCCTGGTGATGGCAGCGCCTGCCAGCACCTACTGGGCATTTTGGGACAAAAGCAATCCAGAGTCTTCTGCGGTGATCAATCACCATCTCTGGCAGGAGATACTGGATACCTATCTGGCACTTCGCCCGGGTGGCAATCGTTTTCGATATGGGTTGGTCAGTCAGGAAGATCGGGACAAGCTTGATAAATACCTGAGGGATATGGTCTCCCTGGACCCAAGGACATACTCTTTGGCGGAGCAAAAAGCGTACTGGATCAACGTTTATAACGCGTTAACGGTTGATCTGGTGCTGGAACACTATCCGGTTAAATCCATTACCAGGATTGGCCCATGGTACCAGTTTGGCCCATGGGATATGGATATCACCCAGGTAGCGGGGCAAAACCTGACGTTGAATGATATTGAGCACCGGATTCTCAGACCACTATGGGACGATAGCCGTATTCATTATGCGGTGAACTGTGCCAGCATCGGTTGCCCGGATTTGTCCCCAACGGTGTTTACCGCAGACAATACTGAGCCAATGCTGGATGAACTTGCCAGGCGCTTTATCCGGCAGGAAAAAGGCATGAGCTGGGTGGAAGGCAAACTGACGCTGTCGCGTATCTATGAATGGTATGAACAGGACTTTGTTGATCAGGCGGGGGTTGTTTTGCATCTGCGCCAGTTTGCTTCTCAGGCAAATGCCCGGCGGCTGAAAAAATATACCGGTACGATTCAGTACCAGTATGACTGGCGATTGAATGAGCTGAAGTAGCCCGTTTCTTTGCCGATCTTAATCAGGCGCTTCACCAAAGGATGGCTCTGAAATAACGCTAAAAAAAGGTGCCATGTATGGCCAGATACGTCGTTTCAGCTTTGCTCTTATTGTTCAGTATTGCGGTCCAGGCGGTTCCATCCCCGGATCTCTGGTCATACTGGGATAAGGCTGACCAGAGTAGTGAGCAGGTGGTTGATCACTCACAATGGCAGAACTTTCTGGATCGCTACGTAATACTCTCTGAATCAACCGGAATGTATATGGTTGAGTATGGGCGTGTTACCAAAACTGAAAAAGGCAGTCTGGATGCTTATCTGAACAGTCTTGCCGGGCTGGACCCCAGAAAGCTGAATCGTACCGAGCAGTTGGCTTATTGGATCAACCTGTATAACGCATTAACCGTTGACCTGATCCTTGATTACTACCCGGTCAAGTCCATTACCAAGTTGGGTAAGGGATGGTTCCGTATGGGGCCCTGGCGAGATGAACTTATCATGATTGCTGGTCAGACTATCTCCCTGCACGATATTGAGCATCGAATTCTCCGCCCCATCTGGAACAATCCCCGGATTCACTATGCACTGAACTGCGCCAGCATTGGCTGCCCTGATTTATTGCCTGATGCGTTTCGGGGAAAAAGGATTGATCAACAGCTGGAGGCAGCCGCCCGACGCTTTATTAATCAGAAAAAAGGCGCAACCCTGGTCAATGGTCGCCTGGTGCTGTCCAGTATTTTTGATTGGTATGAAGATGACTTTATTGATAAAGATGGGGTATTGAACGAGATAAAGTCATTTGCCAGCGGTGACTTAAAGCATCAATTGGAAAACTACAGAGGGCGGATCAGTTATCGTTACAACTGGAAGCTTAATGAATACAGGCCGTAATAAAATAGAGTTGTCTGGCAAAGCCTGCGCCCGGCTATATTGCCACTAAATTCAGCAGTCGTATGTTAGCGGATGGCGTTCTGAGGGGGAGATGTGGGACAGTACCGGCAAACTGGTGGCCGTCTGCCGACAGTCTGCAATCATTCGCGTGCCTGAAGGCAAGCTTGTCTTACTGAGTTAGATAATCATGTTATACATCTCATCCGTGGGAACAAGTTCAACAGGGCTTTGCTGCACTGGTACACGGTTTCAATGTATTTGATGGGGTCCCTCTATCAATGACGCCCAAATTCCGTTCGTCCTGAGCGGAGTCGAAGGGCGTACACACCATACCCTGAATAAAGACTGTGCCCATCACCCTTCGTCCGTGCACCCTGAGCGGAGCCGAAGGACGCTCAGGGTGCACGGAGATTGTACACATCAAACTCATCGAAATGATGAGGTTATCAGTGAGTTTAACGTTTGCCCAGTCGACGCAGGTTGGCTGATTTCCAGAAGGAAAGTGGCTTCTGCTCTGCCAGTATATTACGCATGCCGACATCGCCATTTTCCATATTGGATACGGAATAAGTGGCATTAGCAAGGTCATGATAGACAGTAGGCGATGACATCATGGAGGGGATCTCATAAGCCATTTTCAGGTGAGCTGTATTTACTTTCCATAATCCTCCCCGGCTATCATAGGCTTCCATAATGGCACCCGCCCAGCTGTCTTCATCCAGATACATACGGCGCTTGCTGTATATATGTCGGTTACCTTCTTTCAGGTTGCCCTCTATCACCCAGACACGATGCAGTTCCCAACGGGTATAGTCAGGATTCAGGTGGTGAGGAGTCAGCAGCGTCTCACTCGAAAGGTCTTTACTGGCAAGCGCATAGCTATTATAGGGAATATACATTTCCTGCTTGCCCACGATCTGCCAGTCAAAGCGGTCCGGGGAACCGTTATAAAGATCGACTTCATCGGTGAGTATAAAGCCGGTAGGTGTGTCATAAGCGGTGGTGGGCGCTTTCTTCACCCGGCGCTGCCCTGGCAGATAAATCCAGGCTTTTCTGGGCTCTGCCAATTGATCAACGGTCTCTTTAACCAGTGTCAGCTCACCAGCATCACGTACCGGTGTAATCTGCTCCCTGAGATAGAAAAACAGCGTGTTGTCCAGCTCCTCGGCTGTTACGTTTGGATCATAATACTTGAAGTAGGCGTCATACTTGGAGACCTCACGCTTCACTTGTCCGGAAGGCTGAACCAGTGCCGCTTCATTCACGCCTTCCACGTTAATGCCCTGCCACCGGGTAATATGATTCCAGATAATTTCATTGGCATTTTGCGGGATAGGGAAAGGTATTCCGGCAATAGCGCCACTAAAACCATTACCGTCGTTGGCCAGCTGGGCGCTGGTGGCGTTATTCAGCGTATTGTTTACGATGCGCTCCGGTGCTGTAAACGTCCGGTGTGTTTTATATACCGGAATACGGAATGTATCTGGATAGGCTTCGAGCATGGCGATAATACCAGTACTTAGCTTATCCTGATGCTCCTTATAATTTTCTGCCGTGATTTCGAACAGGGGTTTTTCATCCGCGAATGGGTCGACGCGTGTCACTCTTTCCGGGTCGTAACCATTGTCAACAGAAACCAGTTTGCCGGTCCAGGCTGGAATAGTGCCCTCTTCATTGCCCGCTCTTTCTGCACCAAAAGGGGTGAGTTCGCTGGTTAATCGCCTGGCTTCCATGTTATCAACGGCTGCCAGCGACAAACTTGAAAAGGTAATGCCGACCGCTATGGCCAGCGTTGAAAATAAGGGTCTTGTTTTCATCTGTTCACCTCATTATTTTTGTTATTTTTTTAAAATGGCTTCGTTCGGATTGCCAAAACGAAGCCTTTTATTTTTCTGGTGATTAAAAGGAGTACGCCACGCTAAAGGCGACATTGTCCCGGTCTCTCTGGTCGCTTTGGCTGTTCCAGGCGTTATAGCTCAGTTCGGCAGAGATATTGCTGCCGTAGTCTGCAGCAACCCTGGCGCTGTAGCTTATGGCCCCCTGATCGTCTCCGTGGAGTTTATCATTGAGGGTCAATGATGGGGATAAGTCCAACCCGGGCAGCACGTTGTCGTATGAGCCGCTCAGAACCAGTGTGTACTCATAAGAGTTTTTGCTTAAGTTGGAAAAGTTGGGCACATCGGTAATGCTGCCGGGTATGATTTTACCGGAAACCTCTGAGATAAGGTTGACATCATCGGCACCAAGGTTTGGTCCGAAATTGTGGGTGGCGTTGACCGTCCAGGTGTATAGCTCGTCACGCTGGTAAAGGTTGGTTTTTGTACCTGAGGCAACGATTCCTGCGGCACCCAAGTCTATAGTACCCACTGATCCTCTACCTGCCAAAATAGCATTGCTGGCTAAGGTTGCAAATTCTTCCCGATTGGTAGAAAACGGCATGTTAGGCCGGTAGGTGACTTCCATTCCAATACTGGTTTCACCAATATTACCGGACAGGCTTAAGCCGTAGAGACGGATATCTTCAGGGTATGCAAGGTCATAGTAGGTGTTATTGAGGTAATACAGTCCATCTGCAAGAGCTGTTAACGTTGAGTTTGACCCAGTTATGCCAGCTTGACACAACGCTGCATATTGGCCTGTAATCGGGCTTCCTGCTGAAAGAAAACCCGGTGCCTGAGAGGAACAACCAGCCTGATCTCCAGTTTCAAGAGCAGCATAAGGAGCACGACTGTGATAGTTCATAAAGAATAACGAAGCTTCGACTCCAGAAAATTCATAACGCAGCGCAAGACCAAACTGACCATCATCTGAAGCATCGATTTTCTGCCCCTGTCTGGCAATAGGTAAAATCCGATCAGTGCCATTCAAGCCTGGGATTGAAATATCAGCCGGTACCGGAAGTGAATTCCTAAAATCTTCAATAACCCCCAAAGACCCATCACCAAACAGATCCTCCGTACTCATATAAGCCCCATTGGGTATCAACTCATGAGATTCCCATTCAAACTTATAAAACGCTTCCATACTGAGATTGTCGGTAATTCCCGCCTGCACATACGCCATATTCACCGGCAATGTATGGTTACGCAGTTCTGCCCCCGGAAGGCGCAGCCCGGCAATATCGTAAGGGTTGGCAGAGTTTATACCGCTGGTAAAGAAGAGGGCTTCACCCCAGTTAATCACCTGACGGCCCAGTCGGAAGGACAGCGGTTGGTCCGCAACATAACCATCCCGATAGGCATAGGCATCAAGAAGTCTTGCTCCTGAGGCAGAGTCTTTAAGGTCATCAGAAAATTTGGTTTCGCTGCCGGAGTTGGAATAAATATTGCCATCTCCGGTCGGGTCTTTATCTTTCAGTTGGCTGTCATACCAGGCGTTGGCCCGCAAAAACAGACCGTAATCATCTTTGCTCACTTCCAGGTCTGAGGTAATGCTGAAGATGTTCGAGACTAACCCGGTATCAAAATTATAATTACCGTCATTGGTATTGATATTGAGGTTGTCATCATCCCTGTCTTCTACTCGCCACATGGTGCTGTATTTCACCTGAGTATCCAGCGAGATATTGACATCATTTTCTGTGGTCCAGCTGACGGCCTGACTGACACCGGGCATGGTGCCCAGAATAGCCAGTGTGAGTAGATAAGTTGATTTTCTGATTCCAACAGGCCGTTCCATCTGCCTGGAAGCACGGTGATTTTTTTGCATGTTGCTAAGGTCTCCTGCTCCTTCTTGCCACTACTGCCCTCAGTAGTCGGTTTCAGGTTTTTGTTGTTATTGAATTCTTGTATCGAAGATTTCAGTGCTTTGTGATCTTAGCCTGAGGATATGGTTGAAATCAATATGCAATACTGCACAGCGAAATGTGTGTTCGATTTTTTATTTTATCTCAATTAAGTGCTATGTGCTCGTTCCCACGTGGAGCATGGAAACGAGGATAGGACAGTATTCAAGCCGTGTTATTTATGGGTTATACCCCGGTAGCCTCAATATCCCGCACCACATGAACCAGCTGTGGCCCCAATGACTGCATGATCATCTCATCGGAGATAAGGTATTTCGGACCACCGCAGTTGATTGCCATAACCCGGCCGTCCAGAAGTTTGAGCGGGACAGCAACGGCATTAACATCTTTGCTCCAGTCGCCAAGGGATGTACAGAAGCCTTTTTCCTGATACTCATCAATAGCCTTGCTGATGCTTTCTTGCCAGGCTGGCCAGTGATCACCTGAGTGCTGCTCCATCAGTGACAGGATCTGATGTCTTTCACCGTCTGACAGGCCGGCCAGAAAGGCGCGCCCGGAGGATGATGTTGCCAGTGGCAATCTTGAGCCAACATCCATGCGCAGAGCCTGCGTTTTTTCATTGCGGCAATTTTCAACATAAATCATCGACAGACGCTCACGTACGGTCAGTCCTACAGAGATATTGGCTTGAGTGGCCATTTTTTCCATATAAGGCTTGGCAATTTTACGTACGTTGAGGTTGGAGGTGTAGGCGTAACCCAGTGCCAGCACACCGACGTCCAGTTGATATTTTTCCAGGTGCTTCGAGTAGGTGAGATAGCCCAGCTGGGTCAATGTGTAAGTCAAGCGGGAGATGGTTGGTTTGGGAAGCCCGGTAATTCTGGCAAGGTCCTGATTGCCGAGAACGCCGCCCTGTTGGTTGAAAGCCCGCAGCAAATCCAGGCCACGTGCCAGCGCCTCAACGAATTTCCTGTCTTTCTCCCCCCCTTTCTCTCTTGGCAGGTCAATAATTTCATTCATATGTGGTGTGTCTTCTACTATTGTGTACGCTCTGCAGGGGGTGGAGTTCCGCTCCCCGCAAATTAAAGGCCATTATCAATACTGGTTAAAGGATTAAACATTTATAACATAGGTAAATCAGAAGTATCGGGTAAATCTCCGGGGTTTGTCGGTTAACATCCATCTATTGTTGCCTGGCGCTGCCGCTGTTCCAGAACGCCGTAATCAGCCCGGCTGCGATGACCAGCACAATTCCTGTCAGCGCAAACCCGTCAGGAATATGGCTCCAGATCAGCCAGCCCATAATTCCTGAAAATACAACACCGGAGTAGTTTATAGGTGCCACGATGACGGCACTGGCAAGTGTCAATGCCCGGGTATAACACCACATGGTCAACGAGATAGAACCACCAATAAAGAGCAAATAGGGCAGTGTCCAGTAAGGAATAGGCTGCCAGTCAAGGATAGCTAACGGGATGCTGCTAAGAAACGATATCAAAAAATAGTAAGACAAAATCACATGGGTCGATTCCGTGCCTGAAAGGACCCGGGTGCTGACCATGGAAAGCGCCAGAAACACGCCGGACAGCAACCCGACGATATGCCAGTATTCAATGCCTTCTGCGTCCGGTCGCAAGATCAGCAGAATACCCAGGAAGCCAACAATAATAGGCAGCCACTGCCCCCCCGGAATGGTTATTTTTATCCAGGCCCAGACAAATAATGGCACAAATAACGGTGCCGTGTTACGCAGCAGAGAGGCGTCCACCAGGGGGGTATGTTGAATCGCCAGATAGTAGGTAAAAAAACACAGCCAGCCGGAAATCCCCCGGACAGCATGAATAACCGGGTGTTTTGTATACCAGTTGCGAAGAGGGTGTTTCAACAGCAAAGGGATAAGAATAAGCAGGCAGATGCCGTACTGAAACAAAACAACCATAGAGATGGGAACTGCATCGGCTACCACCTTGGTGGCAACACCCGCGGTAGTGGATGCCAGTGCTGAGAGCAGGGCAAAGATTATTCCTTTCAGAGTGGCATATTGGTCATTCATATTGGATATTTAACTGCCTTGTGCCTGCCAATTTTTCCAGGGGTTGACCTGACGTCATCAGATTCAGTGCGTTTTTTACCCCGGCCAGACGGGGAACCCGCTGTGTGCCACCTGCGATAACGTCTTCGTATTGATTCAGGTCGAAAGCATTGCGCTGAATGAGAGTCCTGATGATGTCACCCAACAGGTCATCCGGACGGATCGATGAGAGCGCCCCACCGTCTCGGCCGAAAGGTCTACGACCACCGTCGTAGATATAGGCATCGGGCATGTTATCATTTCCTTATTATTCTGCTATGCAGAATTTGATTTTAAATATATTGATTTTGCTTTTGTTAATCAATACCGGGTTTTATCCATTTTCAGTGGCTGCTGGCGTTGAGCCGTTTTAAGTTGTGGGTCTTGAATGGCTCGGTGGATACCTTTCCGGGGCGGGGATATCCCATAACTTATTCCATTTGAGCTGGTTTCAGAATCCCCTGTAGTGAAAGTCCGTAACGGGATAGCAATCGGTCTGATTGGTGAAAGATTGACAGATAGTTATAATCAAATTTTTCCTTAGACTCCCTCAGGATAATATGACGACTTCTCTTTCCGGAACTGCAAAGACAGAATTTAACAAGCTGCAAAAAAGGTTGCGCCGCCACGCAGGTCAGGCTATTGAAGAGTTCAATATGATCGAGGATGGCGACAAAGTGATGGTCTGTTTATCGGGTGGCGCTGATAGCTACACGATGCTTCATATTTTGCAGAGTCTCCAGAAAAGTGCACCGATAACCTTTGATTTAGTGGCGGTGAATCTGGATCAGAAACAACCGGGCTTTCCTGAGCATATCCTGCCGGAATACCTGGATGGCCTGAATGTTCCTTATCATATTATTAACAGGGATACCTATTCGGTGGTTAAGTCGAAGATACCGGAGGGTAAAACCACCTGTGGTTTATGCTCGCGCTTGCGCCGTGGCACTTTGTACGCCTTTGCCGAAGATATCGGCGCAACCAAAATTGCCCTTGGCCACCATAAGGACGACATCGTAGAGACCATGTTTCTTAATATGTTCTATGGCTCCCGGCTGGCCGCCATGCCACCCAAGTTACTATCAGACGATGGACGGAACGTGGTGATTCGCCCTTTGGCTTATTGCCGCGAGAAGGATATCAAACGGTTTGCTGAGCAAATGGCGTTCCCGATTATTCCATGCAACCTGTGTGGCTCACAAAAGAACCTGCAGCGTCAGAATATCAAAGCCATGCTGGCTGAGTGGGAAAAAAAGAATCCGAGCAGGATCGAGTCAATTTTTACGGCTATGCAAAATATAGCGCCATCCCAGATGGCTGATACTGAGCTGTTCAATTTCAAGGATCTTAAAATGGATCGTTCTGGCGAGCGCAAGTCCTATGAGCATGAGGACAATCAAACGATCTTTTCCGGGAATATTCCTGATCCAATCGATACCGATATTGACATGGTAAAAATTATTACTATTTAATTTCCCGGCCTCTCAAGCTGAGAGGCTGTGCAGCCAGGCTATGCGAACGTTCAATTCAGATCAGATTGCCAAGGTGCGCCAATAGCAGGCAGGTCAGCTTCTGTGCTGCCTTTCAGGAACCAGTCCACAATTTTTCTGTCAATAGTGTTTATGAAATCACCGGTTGTCCATGAATTCAACCGGGTACACGGTGACCTGAATACTGATGGAAAATTCAATTTCTCCGGTTTCCAACCCGACAGGGCAACCATTAAACGATGTCTGTCCGATTTGTCTGGTTGGATTGTTTGGACACAGCAGGGTAGTGGTTACCCCTTGTCGCCATCGCTATCACGAGCAATGTGTGACCCCCTGGCTTAACAGCCGACAGTTGTCCAGACGAACTTGCCCGGTCTGTCTTAATTGGGCCCTGCCACTGATGCGAGAGGGTGGGGCGAAGCTCTATGAGTACTCAGCTTACAGCGAGTCAATGCCCCTGAGTTGCTGTCGCTCCGGAAACCTGGCACAGCTTCAGCAGTTGCTGACCCTCGACCCGAGTGTTGTCTTTGCCCTGTTTCGTACCGGTGATACAGGTCATCATGTCCGTCTGCTGTACATGGCCGCCAGCAATGGGCAAATGGGTTGCGTCAGGGCTTTGGTGGCAGCGGGGGCTTCGCTGGATGTCCCGGCCATCAATAACGGCATGACCCCACTGCACGTTGCCCTGGTCAATGGCCACCTTGATGTGGTTAATTTTCTGATTCAGTCCGGTGCGGGTCTCAATCTGACTAACCGGGATGGTCATACCGCCCTTCATCTGGCAGCCAGGCAGGAAGACGGTCAGTTTGCCGAAGCATTGATTCTGGGAGGGGCAAACCCTGCCACCAGGGACAGTCATGACCGAACAGCACTGCATATTGCTGCCCTGGAAGGCCGTTGTGAGTGTGTCAGGATACTGGCCCGGAACCCGGGCATTATTGATACCGTGGACAGCCGTGGCAGGACCCCCCTGATTCTGGCGACCAAGGCCGGCCACAGGGCGGTAATGGATATTCTCATCAGCAATGGGTGTAACATGACCATAGCCAGCCGGCATGGCCGGGTGGCAGTTCACCATGCGGCCACCGGTGGTCATGGCCACTGCCTGCGATTACTTGCCGATAAAGGTGCGAACCTTGACGCAGTGACCCCCGTTGGCAGAGCGGCGATACACTACGCTGCCATGCGAAACCATAGTGAGTGTCTGGAAATCCTGATTGATAACAACGCCAACGTTGAGGCGTTTGTCAATTGTGGCTGGAATGCCCTGCACCTTGCTGCTTATCATGGGCACCTTGAAAGCGTGCAAACCCTGATCCGAAGGGGGGCCAATATCCAGGCCTTTACCAACGGCAATAGCGTTATGACAGCACTGCACATAGCCACCAGATGCAACCATCTTGGGTGCGTCAGGGTCATTGTTGAGGCTAACGTGGATTTTTCGGCAAGGGACTCGGCTGGCAACACGGTGTTACACGACGCCGTCACCTACGGCAGTTATGTGTGCCTGCGCATGTTTATTCGCTCCGATGCCGACCTTGACATGACCAACGCAGAGGGTAAGACCGCACTGCATCTGGCTGTGCTTAAACACCGTTGCAATAGCCTGAAAGCCCTGATCCAGGTAGGTGCTCAGCTTGATGTTAAAGATAATTCCGGCCGTACTGCCATGCACTATGCCGTTGATATGTCCTTTATTCATTTCTCATTTGATGCTTCCCTCAGCCTGCTGATTCGGGCGAAGGCGGATCTGAATATTCCCGATCAAGACGGCAATACCGTTCTGCATATGGCGGCATTCAATGGCAACCTGAAAGTTGTCAGGATGCTGTTGAATGCCGGCGCAGATCATCGGGTGAGAAACAGACATGGCAGGACTCCCCTGGTACTTGCCAGACAGCTCAATCACACATCCTGCATCGACAGGCTGAAACGACTGCCTTATGTGATGTAATGCCTGGTTATCGACCACTCAGCCTGTTAATGGTTACGAGATCAAGAGGAGGGACTTTGTCAGCCTCCTGGACTCCGCTTCAGGCTGAACGGAGATTGTTCACATCAAACTCATTGAATTGATGTACCAGGTGGGAAAATGTTTTTCCGGATTGAAACTGAATATTACGTTTACGGTATCAATGATCTACTATTTGAATTCATGATTTTGGAAAGAATCAGTACGCCGCAGGTTGGTAATTACCTTATCCGTTTTTGTGAGTGGGGATAAGGTTCTTCGGCGTTGTTTTATGGTAAAGAGTGACCTTTTGACACAACCATTCTTTATAGAATAAACAGCAGGATTCTACAGTATTTTTGTGCAGGGGTAGCAAAATGACAGATCATGATAAGTGGCAGAAATGGTTGATGGCTCGCAGGGATGAGCTGAATACGCGTCTGGGTAAAATTAAAAAGGATGCTTCCCGAAAAAACAGTGCAGACTGGTCTGAGCAGGCGCAGGAACGGGAGAATGATGAGGTTATTGATGCACTGGGTAACGAGGCGGTGATTGAACTGGGTAAAATTAACCGCGCCCTTGATCGTATAAATGAGGGCGATTACGGTTTCTGCCTGTCCTGCGGTAAGGAAATTCCGGTTCAGCGCCTTGAGGTTATGCCTTATGCTGACCTTTGTGTTCAATGTGCTGAGGCCAAGGGGTTGTAGGGGAGCATCATCAAGGCGATAAGGGAGCAGGCAGGCTGAATCCTGTTATGCCGGTTTGGCTGCAGCCTGGTTAAAGTACGTTGACTCCTCTGTGGAGCAGCCTGATTCAATAATCATCTTTTGATAGCTTTCGCAGAAGCTCTGGAGTGTTCCGGGGTTTCTGCTGTGGAAGTGCTTTTGCCATAATCTGGCCATGGCAGTGATGTCTTCTTTATCAATATCTTCGATCTGAATACCGCAGCGGTGATAGATAAGCCAGGCAATGGCGGTGGCGTAAACCAGGTTGGTCGCCAGTTCATGATGGGGGTGGGAAAGAAACTCCCGCTGGCTGGCCAGTCCCCGAACTTTGCTGGATAAGTCAGCGTTTGGTGCCAGAAACAGGTCCCAGATATTGCGGTGCATGCGAGGAGAAATCTGATAGATACCGAGTGCCTGGTGATTGGCCTGTTTCAGATGAAAACCAAGCCCGGACTCTCTGGCTGCGGTACCAAGCAGCAGGTTCTCAGCAGTAGGGCTCCACATACCCAGATGCTTGAGTGCGGGGCGAACAACATAGTGCCTTAGTTCCTTGGCGCATATTCCCATTTGCAAAGTCCTTTTCCCGGGTAGATCCCGGTCTGTGCGTCCTGTAACTGCGGGAGGGGCTCTCAGATCCAGACATTAACCCTGGATCTAAGAGACATATCGTATCATCCCTGAAATTCTGAACTGAGGGTGGTTTTACTCACCGGCAAAATTGCACAGGGCATAGGTTGGAATGCCCGCCGCATTGAGTCTGTCAGCGCCCTTGAGGTCTGGCAGATTGATGATAGCTGCAGCTTCCAGTGTGCTGGCTCCTGCTTGTCGAATCAACTGATCCCCAGCCAGCAGTGTGCCTCCGGTGGCGATAAGGTCATCCACTAACAGAATTTTTTCACCGGCCTTAATGGTGTCTTCATGCATTTCCAGTACGGCTTTGCCATATTCAAGGTCATACTCGACACTGAGGGTTTTGCCTGGCAGTTTGCCTTTCTTGCGAAACAGTGCCAGCGGCTTGTTCATGATATAGGACAGTGTCGAGCCAAGCAGGAAACCGCGGGCATCAAGCGCGCCAATGCGATCAAAAGTCTGGTTCTCATAACGCTGAACCATGACATCCACGGCCTTACGCCAGGCTTCCGGGTTTTCAAACAGTGTGGTGATATCCCGAAACAGGATGCCTTCATGGGGCCAGTCCGCGATGGTTCTGATTTGCGTTCGCAGATATTCCTGAACGGATGAACATTCGTTTGTATGCATGGGAGGGAGCATGCCGCTGTCAGTCAATGGATAAAAAGGAAGAAGCCACCTCAAAGGGTAGCTTCTTTAGAGGATAAAGTCAGGCGTTGGTAGCA
Organism: Endozoicomonas sp. ALE010; assembly: GCF_049310165.1. Classification (NCBI taxonomy): domain Bacteria; kingdom Pseudomonadati; phylum Pseudomonadota; class Gammaproteobacteria; order Oceanospirillales; family Endozoicomonadaceae; genus Endozoicomonas; species Endozoicomonas sp. ALE010. Next base: position 22,570 of record NZ_JBLYNV010000012.1, read on the forward strand.
ATCGGTTCCAGTGTTTTTCCCCCGGCCAGGGCACAGAGTTCAACCGAGTTGCGAATTTCGATTTCCTTGCCCACGGCGGAGATCAGGCCGTTTTTCTGGAATCGGGTAAATACACGACTAACCGTTTCTACCGCCAGACCCAGGTAGTTCCCCATCTCATTTCTCGACATGGACAGACGGAACGACTGGGAAGAAAAACCCCGGCGACGAAAACGGCTGGCCAGGTTAATCAGGAAGGTGGCAATACGTTCATCGGCGTTTTTCTTGGACAGCAGCATCATCATTTGCTGGTCTTCACGGATACGCTTGCTCATCAGGCGCATCAGATGTCGGCGCAATTCCGGGAATTGATCGGAAAGGGTTTCCAGTTGCTCAAAAGGAATCTCGCAGATCATGGTGGTTTCCATCGCCTGGGCCGACACCGGATAGGTATCCGTATCCATACCGCTCAGGCCAAGAATTTCGCTGGGCAGGTAAAATCCGGTGATTTGTTCCTCACCTTCATTGGTCGCTGTGTAGGTTTTGAGAGCCCCTGAGCGAACAGCAAAGACACTGGTAAAGGGGTCACCTTCCAGAAACAGGTGTTCGCCTTTTTTCAAAGGACGCCCACGCTTGATAATGTGATCCAGCTGATCGATATCCTTAATGCTCAGTGCCAGTGGCAGGCACAGTGAGCTGAGGCTGCAGTCTCTGCAGGCCACATGGCTCGGCTGTCGGACGTTGGGCTTTGACGTCATTGAGAGGCCTCAAAGTCGTATTTGGCGAAATTCGACACTGTTTATGGAAAACCAAGTGTATGAAAAGTGTTACCGGAGTGTAAATCAGGTATGTACGCAACCGGGCAGACCCAGGGTAGGGGTTTGGTGCTGCTTCAGCAATGCGTCATAAACTGCGGTGGTTCCGGTGAGCTCTCATCTGCCGTGTCATCTATCAAGCTCAGGGCTGACCCTGATCATGGTATGGTCATGGCTCCTGGTGGTTGTGTGTCTTTATCCCTGAAAATCAATCTGACATTGTCTTATGTCACAGGATTAAATTTTCGTTCGTGGTATTTAACGGACATGGCAGATTTTGCACTTATGTTTCAAGTAAATCAATGTGATAGTGGTGGCAAGTCGTCGTCAGTTTCAGTTTTTTTCTGATAAACCGGTGAGCTGCAGAGAGGTTTCGGTTCTGTGCGGGATGATCAGTCGTTGTCGGTACTGGCGGGAGAGGGGCTCCGGAGCCTGGTGATTGCTCCGGAGTGTTACTCAGATAACCTTTGAGAAGAGCGTCTTCTCTTTCATCTCCGGTTGATGGAGATAGTGGTCGAACTGCATACAGATGTTACGGATCAGCAGTGTTCCCTTTGGCAGTACTTCCAGCAAGCCATCGCTATTGAGACTGATCAGGCCGTCTGCCCTCATCGGCTCCAGCCTTGCCAGCTCATCCCGGAAGTAATCCCTGAATTGAATATCAAACCGCTGTTCAATATCGCTGAAGTTCAGTTTGAAGTGGCAGATCAGCTGGGTAATCACTGCCTGGCGGACTTTGTCATCAGCGGTCATCTTCAGGCCGCGAACCACTGGCAACTGCTGTTCATTGATCATTGCACAGTACCGGGCTTCATCGGTGCTGTTCTGGATATAAGTGTCGCCTACCTGGCTGATGGCAGACACGCCCATGCCGATCAGGTCGCAATGACCATGGGTGGTATAACCCTGGAAATTCCGGTGCAGCGTGCCTTCTTCCCGGGCAATGGCCAGTTCATCGTCTGGCAGGGCAAAGTGATCCATACCGATGTAGATGTAGCCCTGATCCAGCAGTTTTTCCGTGGCCTGATGCAGAATGTCCAGCTTCACTTCCGGCGCAGGCAGATCCTGCTCATTAATTCGGCGCTGTGGTTTGAAGCGGTGGGGCAGGTGGGCGTAGTTAAACAGGGATAGCCTGTCCGGGGCCATATCAGCCACACGATCGATGGTTTCCATAAAACTGTTGGTGGTCTGGAAAGGCAGGCCGTAAATCAGGTCCATGTGTACCGAGCGGAATGCCATGACCCTGGAAGCATCAAGAATGGATTGAATCATGCTTTCAGGTTGAACCCGGTTAACGGCTTGCTGAACTTTGGGGTTCAGGTCCTGAACGCCCATGCTGATTCGGTTGAAGCCAAGGTCCCTCAGGGTGCCCATCATGGGCCAGTCTACTTCCCTGGGATCCAGTTCAATGGAGTAGTCTGCGGTATCGCTTTGGGTCAGTTGGAAGTGCTGACGGATATGGCCCATCAGATCCCTCATCTGATCTCTGCTCAGAAAGGTCGGTGTGCCGCCGCCAAAGTGCAGTTGCTCGACCCGCTGTTCCTGACTGTAGAGTGCTGCCTGCATCTCTATTTCACGAAACAGGTATTCCAGATAACTATTGGCGCGCCCACGGTGTTTGGTGACAATTTTATTACAGGCGCAGTAATAACAGACATGGGAGCAGAACGGGATATGAAAGTAGAGTGACAGGGGATTGATGGCCCTGGCACTGGAGTGGGCATTGTGATGATATTTCTCAATATCAAAGCTGCCATCAAACTGCACCGCCGTGGGATAGGAGGTATAACGCGGGCCTGAGTGGTTGTATCGGTGAATCAGGTCTTTATCCCAAACTGGTGCGGTATTCATTATTGCTCTCGGTAATCTTCATGTCTTATTAGTCAGTGTGTTCGCCTTCTGGTCGGTCTTTTTGTGCCGGAAAGGGTAAGGCAAAAACAGTCGGTATTACGTCATGATGTTTTTGGCTAGTTTAGAAAGATTTTCAAGGTTGTTCTTTGATCGGTGTCAATAGGTATGAACCGAACTGGCATGCCTTAGTGGTTCGTCTTTAGGGCATGTGATGAGGATTGTGTCCAACGTGGCGTGAAGTTGTTGAGGTTGGCTATTGTATCTGCCATCTGGTTATTAATCGAGCAAATAATGCTTTGGCTGGCAGGGTTGTGCTGAAAAGGGTCTGATTGATAGTGATTGGTGGGTTCATTGAATGTGCTATTTTTGCTGCTAGATCATAAAAATTCACAAATATGTCCTGGTCACTGATCAGACAGGAGGAGTAATTATGGGTGCAGACATACATATGTATGCTGAATTCAGAAATAGTGTCGGGCAATGGGAAGAAATCCCGGGTTACGAACCTTTTTCAGATCGCAATCGTCATGTCTTTTCATTTTTTTCCGAGGGTTTTGTCAGAAGCGATTATGACTGGGGCTCCTGGCATGTTACTCCGTATCCCATTATTGAGGAGGCTCGGGGGCTGCCCGGAGATGTCAGTCTTTCCATCAAGGCCAAGTCTGATGAATGGGGAACGGGTGGATCTGGCCACTCCTGGCTGTCTGTTGATGAATTGGTTTCTTACGACTACAACAAGCCTTTAAGAGAAAGGGGCGTTGATGTTCCCGAAGAGTTTGTCAAGCTTACGATCAGGGAATCGTTGGGGGAAAAGTATTTTTTGGAGTTGGCTGAGTTGCAGAAGCAAAAAGCGGAGCGCCTCGTCTTTTGGTTTGATTTCTGATTCAAAACTTTAAGAGCCTCCTAGGAGGCAGAACTTTTTTTTTCCTTTTATCACATATGGTGATGGTGCAGCATGGACATCAACCACCTCTGGTGTGCGCCGGGCATAGACCACAAGCCAAAAAGGATAATCAGCAACCCCGCCAGGTTGCGGGTGATACTGGCTTGGATAATGCCGCTGAGCTGTCTTGAGAACGCACCAAGCAGGAACACTGAGGGTATGGTGCCTATACCAAATGAGGCCATTAACAGCGCACCCTGTACCGGTTTTCCCTGAGTGGCGCTCCAGGCCAGGGTGCTGTAGACCAGGCCGCAGGGTAACCACCCCCAGAGCATGCCAATGGCGAGGGCATTGGGAAAGTTTTTGATGGGCAGCAGTGCTTTGGCCTTGGGCTGGATATGTTGCCAGAGCTTATGTCCGATCTTTTCCAGATGTGTCAGACCACGCCACCAACCGGTCAGATAAAGCCCCATGGCGATCAGCATAATGGCCGCAAAATAGCGCAGTCCCATCTTTACTTCCGGGCTGATACCGCCCAGGTACCAGCCAATGCTGGCCAGAAGGAGACCAGCGATGGCGTAGCTGGTAATTCGTCCGAGATGATAGGTCAGCATCAGCCAGAAGATCTGTGCACGGGACTTGCCTGCCAGGGAGAGGCTGAGGGCGGAAGTAATGCCGCCACACATGCCGATACAGTGGGCGCTGCCCAGTATGCCCAGGGTTAATGCGGAAAGTAAGGTGGGGACTTCATTTATGGTCATGTGAATCAGCTTTTGGTATCTGTTGAGGCTCATCAAAAAGAATGCTGTGGGCTGGCCCTTCAAGGTCGTCAAACTGACCGTCGTCTACTGCCCAGAAAAAGAGTTTGATCGCTACAGCGATCAGGATCAGGGCCAGAGGGATCAGAATAATCAGGCTTTCCATGGTCAGGCAGCTCCTCTGGGTTCAAGGTGGGCGTAAACTTCTTCTGACTCGGTCGGTGCTTTGGGCAGTTTTCCCGGGCGGTTCAGTCGCAGGGCGTTGGCCACCACGATCAGTGAGCTGAGCGCCATGCCGGTAGCGGCCATCCATGGGGCAATCATGCCTGCTGCGGCCAGGGGCAGGGCGGCAAGGTTGTAGCCAAGGGACCATGCCAGGTTTTGCCGGATAATTTTCCGGGTTCTTATGGTCAGGTTAAAGGCATCGGCCAGTCGCTCAAGGTTGCCGGAAATCAATACTGCATCTGCACTGGTGCGCGCCAGGTCTGAGGCGTTGCCCATGGCCATGGAGATATCCGCCCCCGCCAGAACGGGAACATCATTGATGCCATCACCAACCATCAAGACTTTGTGGCCCTGACTCTGCAGCGTCTGGATATAGCGCAGCTTGTCATCCGGGCTGCTTTCAGACTTCCATTGCCGTATACCCAGGGATTCAGCGGTTGCCGCCACCACCGGCTCGGCATCACCACTGAGCAGGGTTACGGTTTTGCCCATCTGTTGCAGCCGTTGGATTGTGTGGGCGGCCTCAGGGCGCAGGCTGTCGGTAATCCTGAACCAGCAGAGCGGTTGCCAGAGTTTCTGGTCAGTACTTTCTGACATCAGCAACCACTGTCCATCCTGTTCTGGCGTTGCCACATTGCCGGATGGACAGACAAAGTCGGGTCGTCCGATGCGGTAAAGGCGGTTGCCAATGGTGCCTTCTATCCCCTGGCCAAGATGGTTTTTCACCTCGCGAGCCTGCTCATGCAATGACTCAACGGTGTAGAAAAAGGCTCTGGCGATAGGGTGTTCAGAGTGTGCTTCCAGGGCTGCTGCCCGCTGAAGCAACGCTTCTTTTGAACTGTTGCCGTTATCAAGAGAAACCACCTGGCTTAACGACAGTTCCCCTTTGGTTAAGGTGCCGGTTTTATCAAAGATCACATGGTCGATGGTTTTCAGGCCTTCCAGAACATGACCACGGGTCACCAGCAGGCCAAGGCGGTGCAGATAGCCGGTAGCCGCAGTCAGGGCGGCAGGGGTGGCCAGGGACAGGGCGCAGGGGCAGGTCACCACCAGAACCGACAGGGTAATCCAGAACGCGTCTTGTGGCGCAATGCCGGACCAGCCCCAGTACACACAAATGGCCACCAGCAACACACAGGCAACAAACCAGCCGGCCACCTTATCGGCAATTTTCGCGATGGCGGGCTTATCCTGCTGTGCCCGTTGCAGCAGCTGGATAATGCCGGCTACCCGGGTCTCTTCGCCTACTTTGCTTACCTTAAGCTCAATGGGATGGTCCACATTGATACTGCTGCACAGCAGTGTGTCACCACGCTGCTTTTCGATGGGCAGGTACTCTCCGGTCAACATGGCTTCATTCACGCTGGTGGAGCCACTGATCAGAATGCCATCTGCGGGAATGGCATCGCCGGGAAGAATTCTAACCTTGTCGTCTGGTTGCAGATCGGCCACCGGGACGCGCTGATAGTGACCGTTGACTTCTTTCAGGCAGCTGGGCGGCAGCAGATTGGTCAGCGCCCGTGCAGCCCTGGCGGTTGCATGGCGGGCACGAAGCTCAAGGTAGCGACCGGTCAGCAGGAAGAAGGTAAACATGGAAACGGAGTCGTAGTAGACTTCGCCAGAGCCCTCAGCGGTGGAATAAATAGAGCCTTCAGCGATGGAATAAATAGAGCCATCAGCAAGGAAATAAACGCAGAAGGTTGCCCACAGGCTGGCCAGATAAGCGCCACCAATGGCAATGGATACCGGAACATCCATGCCGAGATGCCGTATTTTGATATCCCGCCAGGCCGCCTTGAAGAAGGGCGCAGCAGAGTACAACACCACAGGCGTGGCAATCACGGCGCTGAAGATCCGGATCAGGTCCCGGTAAATGTCCGGCATATCGTCACTGATGGCACCGGAATAGAGGGCGATGGCATACATCATCACCTGCATGGCACCAATACCGGCAATGGCAAGCCGTCGTATAAAGGTGCGGTTTTCGTTTTTCAGCAGGGCTTCCTGCTGGTCGGCACGCCAGGGGAACGCCTTGTAACCGATTTTGTGAATTTCCAGCAGAATGGTACTTAAGGGGATTTCGCTGTTATCCCAGGTGATCTGTGCCTCATGGGTGCTGAGGTTGACACTGGCCCGGGCAACACCCGTCAATGATTCCAGATGGTTTTCCAATAACCAGATACAGGCGGCGCAGGTGATGCCGTCTATCAACAGACTGGCAGTGAGGTGGTTATCCTGGCTTTGGGAAGCCGGGCCTGCGGGTCTGACAAAATCCTTTTGCACCTCTGCACGGTCATAGATCTGCAGTTCTTCCTGAAGTCGCTGATTCAGGTCAGTGACCTGGTTGGCGCTTTCGGTACGGTGCCGGTAATAATTCTCCAGACCGCCGGCTACGATGGCCTCGGTCACTGCCTTGCAGCCCGGGCAACACATGGGCTGCAGTGTGCCTTCAACGTCTGCAAAAAATACCACCGGCTGGCTGACCGGCAGTGTGCAATGAAAGCAACGGGTATCGGTCATCAGGCATCCGGATTTTTCAGGGTAGTTGGGGTTCCCGGTGAGACGACGGCCTCCAGGGTGATCTTCCAGCCGGTCTCATAGCCCACTTCCGGAATCAGCTCATCCAGGGTTTCCAGTTGCAGGTAGTAACGACCGGTAACCAGGGCGTCCAGCTGGCCAACATACATTGGGTTTTGCCCGGGTTGTGCCGGGTTAGAATCTGCGGCTGATTTGGCGCTGATGCCAAAGGAGCGGTTCAGCACAATGGTTCTGTCTTTGTCTTTAAATACCGGAGAAAGAAAGCTGAGTTTTAGCTGCCCGGGCCACACCTCCGGATTTCCCTGCATCGTCACCCGGACTTCGCCGATCAATTCATCAATGGTCAGTGTACCGGCAACGGCCAGGCTTCGGGCATTTTCAATCCGGGTCATGTCCTGGTTGATGGTTTTGCCGTTTTTGTAATAGTCATCAATCACCACGCTGTCCTGATGGGTAAAGGCGGTGTAGACCTGAAAGCCGCCCCAGGCAAAGGTGACCAGCAAAATACCCACGATGTACCAGGCCCAGGGTTCCCGGTACCAGGGGGTAAAAGGTTCCCTGTTGGTGGCAGGCTGGCCTCCTGCCGGGTTATCTCTGCTGGTTGTTGATTGCGTCATGCTTCAGGGTTTCCTCTCTGGTCCGGGCACCATAAATCGGCTTTCAGCGGTAATGGCTTCCAGTCCGGGCTGGCTGGAACTGATGCTGAAGCGAATCGGCCGGGTGCTGGGGGCTCCATCAATTAACGGCGCGATAACCCTGATGATTTCCTGCTGCACACTGCCCGGCTCTGCCACAATGGCGGTTCTGCCCGCTATTTTCAGATTCTCGATACCAGCCACCTGTATTTTGATGAGATGAGGTTGCTGGTCTTTGTTAGCGACTTTCAGTGTGTAGATATTTTCTACCTGGTCATCATTTATGACCCGGAAAAGGACATTTCTATCCCTGAGTACTTCCAGCTCCAGCGGAATTCGATGGCCAAGGCTGAACATAAACAGGCAGATCATAATGAACAGTGCTGAACTATACCCGATCAGGCGGGGACGAAGCCAATGGGTCTTCTGGCCGGCAAGTTCGTTATCGGTGGTGTAGCGAATCAGGCCTTTGTCGTAGCCCATTTTGTCCATGATGGTGTCGCAGGCATCGATACAGGCGGCACAGCCTATACACTGATATTGCAGCCCATCACGGATGTCGATACCCGTAGGGCAGACTTGTACGCAGACACTGCAGTCCACACAGTCCCCCAGCCCCATGGTTTTGTGATCAGCGCTTTTCTTGCGTGGGCCACGCTGCTCACCGCGATGCTTGTCGTAAGCTACCACCAGGGTATCGTTATCGAACATGACGCTCTGGAAACGGGCGTACGGGCACATGTGAATACAAACCTGCTCCCGCAGGTAACCCGCATTGCCATAGGTTGCCAGGGTGAAGAAGCCGAGCCAGAAAATACCCCAGGGGGCAACATCGAAGGCGGCGATGTCCAACACCAGTTGCCGGATGGGAATGAAGTAACCGACAAAGGTGAGCGCCGTAGCAAAAGCGATACTCACCCAGAGTAAGTGTTTGGCACTCTTGCGCAGAAATTTCCCGCCGGACATGGGCTCTTTGTCCATCTTCATCCTGCGGTTGCGCTCACCTTCTGTGATGCGTTCTGCCCACATAAATACCCAGGTGAAGACGCTCTGGGGGCAGGTGTAGCCGCACCAGATTCGTCCGGCAAACACCGTCAGTGCAAACAGGCCAAAGGCGCAGATAATCAGTAGCCAGGACAGCAGGATAAAGTCCTGGGGCCAGTAGGTGGTGCCAAAAATATGAAACTGCCGGGCAGGCAGGTCAAAGAGCACGGCCTGACGGCCATTCAGATTGATCCAGCAGGTGCCAAAAAAAAGCAAGAAGAGAAATGTACCGCCAGCCAGACGAAGCGTTCGGAAGTGGCCCGAAAAGCTTCTGGTGTAAATCTTTTCAGGCTTCTGATACAAGTCGATCAGTTCCGGTTCCTGGTTGGCATTGTCTGTGTTCATAGAGCCCAAATATACCGTTAAGGTTTTATTGGAACCACAAAGGCACAAAGGCACAAGGTTTTTTCAGGCTTGCCTGAGCTGGGCTTAGCAAAAAAAGCGCCCTTTGTGTCTTTGTTCCTTTGTGGTTCATAGTTTTTTGTCCCTGCGCCTGAGCAAATCATTCAGCCTTGTGGGTCAGGCTGTAAACGTAAGCCGTCACCAGATGAACCTTCTCTTCACCAAGAATATCGTTCCAGGGTGGCATAACGCCGTTTCGTCCCTTGCGGATGGTGTATTCCACTTGCGCCTGACTTGATCCGTACAGCCAGATATTGTTGGTCAGGTTCGGAGCGCCCAGGGCATGGTTACCGGTACCATCGGCGTTATGACAGACGGCACACGTCGTACTGAAGATCTTTTCGCCAGCGGCCAGGTCCGCTTCGCTGGCACCGCTGTCAATACCAGACAGTTCACGGGTATAGCTGGCAACCTGCTTCACGCCGGTATCACCGATCACGGCACCCCAGGCGGGCATTTGTCCCTGACGACCGTGGGCAATGGTGGCCTTGATGGCGTCCGGAGTGCCACCGTAGAGCCAGTCGTTGTCAGTGAGATTCGGGAAACCGAAGTTGCCACCGGCATCCATACCGTGACAGAGGGCACAGTTGTTGATATAGACCCGCTCACCCATTTTCAGAGCCCTGGGGTTGTTAATCAGCTGTTCAACCGGAGTGGCGGCGTAACGGGCAAATTCAGGGGCATATTTGCGGTCATGCTTGAGTTGATCCTGTTCCAGCTCATTCACCTGAGTCCAGCCAAGGACGCCTGTCCACTTACCCATACCCGGGTAGAGAATCAGATAGCCGACAGTGAATACCAGGGTGGCGATGAACATGATAAACCACCACTGCGGCAGTGGGTTATCATACTCCTCAATGCCATCATAGGCGTGACCGGTGGTCTCATCGGTCATATCCCTGCGCTGGCCCTTGCGAGTTGCAAACAGAACCCAGGTGACCAGTACAAGGCAGGCGGTGGTCAGCAGAACAATCCACCAGTGCCAGAAATTACTCATCGTTATACAGCTCCTCTTTTCTGGGAGTTCTTATGGGTTTCCCGGTGGCTGCCTGTGGCATCGGTATTCTCAGCACCCTCCTGCTGGTCATCAGCAAATGGCAGGGCGGCGGCTTCATCAAAGTCGCCTTTACGTCGGCTGCCGTAGGCCCAGAAGACCACCGATAGAAATGCGACCAGGGCGACCAGTGTCGCCAGTCCTCGAATCGTATTGATATCCATCAGCGCTTACCCGAAATAACTGTGCCCAGTCCCTGGAGATAAGCCACCAGGGCGTCCAGCTCGGTTTGTCCTTTGACGGCATCCCGGGCACCGGCAATATCTTCATCGGTGTAGGGAACACCCAGTGTCCGCAACGTTTCCATCTTTCTTGCGGTCAGCTTGCCATCCAGCGTGTTCTCTGCCAGGAATGGGTAGGCGGGCATAATGGACTGAGGCACCAGATCACGTGGGTTAATCAGGTGGGCACGGTGCCAGTCATCGGAGTAACGGCCGCCAACCCGGGCAAGGTCCGGACCGGTACGCTTGGAACCCCAGAGGAATGGGTAGTCATAAACGGATTCGCCAGCCACCGAGTAGTGGCCATAACGCTCCACCTCGGCACGCAGCGGACGAATCATCTGGGAGTGGCAGCCTGCGCAGCCCTCACGGATATAGATATCACGGCCTTCCAGCTGCATGGCGGTGTAAGGCTTCAGGCCCTCCACGGGCTGAGTGGTCTCTTTCTGGAAAAACAGCGGGACGATTTCCACCAGGGAGCCAAAACTGATGGCAACGACCACCAGTATCGCCATCAGGCCCAGGTTCTTTTCAACAATATCGTGTTTGCTCGCCATTATTATTATCTCCCTTCAACCGGCGCAGTGGTCGGGTTGAGTTCGAGGGACTCTTTATCGGAAGAGGGCTCCTCCGACTCTCTGGCAGTGCGGTATACGTTATAAGCCATTGTCAGCATGCCAAGAACAAAGAAGGCACCACCAATAGCACGGACAATGTAGCCGACGCCGCTGGCTTCTACGGACTCAATAAAGCTGTAGGTTAACGTGCCGTCTTCGTTCACTGCACGCCACATCAGGCCCTGGGTGATACCGTTTACCCACATGGCAACGATGTAAAGAACGGTGCCGATGGTGGCCAGCCAGAAGTGCATATTGATCAGGCCAACGCTGTACATCTGTTCCTTGCCGTACAGCCTTGGAATCAGGTGATAGAGCGAACCGAATGACACCATGGCTACCCAGCCCAGGGCACCTGAATGCACATGACCAATGGTCCAGTCGGTGTAGTGGGACAGGGCGTTAACGGTCTTGATGGCCATCATCGGGCCTTCGAAGGTGGACATGCCATAGAAAGAGAGGGAAACCACCAGAAAACGCAGGATCGGATCGGTCCGCAGCTTATGCCAGGCACCGGAGAGGGTCATGACCCCATTGATCATGCCACCCCAGGACGGTGCCAGCAGCACCAGTGACATAACCATGCCCAGGCTCTGGGCCCAGTCCGGCAGTGCGGTGTAGTGCAGATGGTGCGGGCCGGCCCAGATGTAGATGGCAACCAGCGCCCAGAAATGCACGATGGACAGACGATAAGAGTAAACCGGACGCTCCGCCTGTTTGGGCACGAAGTAATACATCATGCCCAGGAAACCAGCGGTCAGGAAAAAGCCTACCGCATTGTGGCCATACCACCACTGGATCACGGCATCCATGGCACCCGCATAGGCAGAGTAGGACTTGGTCAGGCTAACAGGTAACGAAGCACTGTTAACGATATGGAGCACGGCAACCGTAATAATGAAGGCACCAAAGAACCAGTTAGCCACATAGATGTGCTTACTCTTGCGCTTTATGATGGTGCCAAAGAAGACCAGCGCGTAACTGACCCAGACAACGGCGATCAGAATATCAATGGGCCATTCCAGTTCGGCGTACTCTTTGGAAGAGGTAATACCCAGGGGCAGAGTAATGGCTGCCGCAACAATCACCAGTTGCCATCCCCAAAAGGTGAAAGCGGCCAGCCGCGGCATGGCCAGTGTCGCCTGACAGGTTCGCTGGACGATGTAATAGGACGTTGCAAACAGGACACAGCCGCCAAACGCAAAAATCACCGCATTGGTGTGCAGTGGCCGCAAGCGTCCAAAGCTGGTCCAGGGTAAGCCCAGGTTGAGTTCGGGAAAGACCATCTGAGAGGCAATCAGCAGGCCTACCGCCATACCAACAACTCCCCAGACCACGGCCATGATGGCAAACTGCCGAACTACTTTGTAGTTATAGGTCGGCTGTAACGTTGCAGTGCTCATGCTCCATGTTACCTTCGGGTTATGCTTATAAGATTTGATGGTTATTGTGGGTAAACCGAAATGGGATTGTATTGATACGGATCAATATCCGGTCAAAAAATGAGCCAGTTGCTTCTGTTCAAAGGTAGGGGGTTACGCCCCGGGAGTTGCAGACTTTTTCCAGGAAAAAGCGGAATGTGTGTGCTGTTTTTTAGCGTTTTTTCCTTATGATAGTGCTTGTTTAGTTAACTACCCTGGCCCCGTTGCCAGAGCACTTGAGTGCACAACTCCATTGGAAAATCAAAAGCACCCCTGCTTTCCCCTTGCCAACCTTCTAAACAGGCTTTGCTGTACCGACAGTTCTGACTTTCTTATGTCCTCATCTGGTTATCGGGAGCATATACTCCGCCGATCCCGCGGCAATCATACAGAAATATAAGAGTGGCTGCTAATGCTTTTTCGGTCTTTACTGGTGTGTTCTGTCAGCTTTTTTAAGAGCCGGGTACCTGGCTGGATTGCCCGGAACCGGTGATGATGACGGACAGCCAGTCAGGGATATGTCACGGGGCAGGGGGCTGGCAACGGAACCTTCCACCCAGTGAGATATCCCCGGGTTCTGCAATTTTCCGGATAGCCTCCCAAGCTAATGGATCAGATTGACCCAAACGTCAGTTTGTCTATCTGATCCGTAAACGCCTGGTTCAACCGGATTGATTGGACTCCGCCAGCCATAAGGCAATTCTGGCAAACGGTGGCTCAGCCTTGTACTTATTGGCAGTCTCGCTTTTGAAGAACGTTCTGGTGAAATCATCACTACCTTTCAGGCCCTTAGCGGCAATCTCGTTGCTGAGTTCTTTCTGCTCGTCAGCCTGGCCATGGTTCAGTATGCTGTGTGCTTTGGCTAAATGTGTAAGATTCTCCGGATTGATACCAAGTTTGGCAAATTTGTCTGCAAATATTGAATTTCTTGCGACAAATGAAACCAGCAAGGCTGCATCATTGGTCAGGGTAGCGCGGTTGTCTGCACCCTGTCTGGCCAGTAATTGTTTCAGGTGATACGGTTGATTACCCTGCAGCAGTTTAGTGATGTCTTCATTATTGCCCAGCATGTCGATCAGCTCTGAGTCGGAGTCGAACAGCTGTTGTTGTAACGCCATGATCTCTTTTGCCAAATTATCTGCACACAGCTTCTGCCGTGGGTAGATCAGGCTTCCAGTTAGCTTGCTGACTTGTTCCCGGTCGAATTGGTCAAAAGTTATTGACTCTTTGAAGTTACCGATTCCGGTATTGCCAGCGATCTGCATTTTGGCCATCCTTAGTGCATCTTTCAGTTGATCCATTTCTTTCGTTTCAAAGTTTGCTTCCGAGAATTGGGAGTCAATAAAACTATTCATTAACTTATCCCGAAAAAAACTGAAATTTTGCGATGTCATGCCATAGCCCGGAGGCAGGGTAATCGGATTATCGTTGTCCATGTCGGCGCTATCCTTTAACTTCTGGCAGTCATCCTGATTGTCAGGATTCTCATGCAGTTTGCTGTTAGCAAACGCTTTGAGGGAATCAATATCATGGCAGTTGGTGAGGGTCAGGAGGATTTGAATGGCTTTGAGCTGGGTGGACTCTTGAACCAGGATATTATCCAGATTAAAAGCACTGGTGAAATTTTGGCACATTAGTGCAATATCGCTAGCGTCAAGCCCTCCAGTATCTGGCTTTTCAGTACCTGTCTTTTCAGTTTCAGACTTTTTAGCATTCAGGATGACCGATATATTCTCGTTGAATGCGTTCAATCGGGTTGCCAGCATTTCGGCTCCCGGCTGATTGTCGAAGCTGTCAGCCGTAAACTGAGGGACTGATTGTGCTGCTGGGGCCGGTTGTTCGGTTGATTGAGTTGATAAGGGTAATGGGACTTTTGCAGATTCAACGTGCATGTAACCACCTGTTTCGTAGGAGTTTTGTTGTTATGGTTTATTGTCAAAACTGGCAATGTTTTGGGTATAAACCGGTTGGTCTTTGTGTCCATCTGCCTGCGTTGCAGCAATCCGGACACTATCGTAGACCATTGACTACCGAATTAGTTTCATTAAGCTGTCTGGAGAGAGTGGCACTCCTCACTTTGGCTTTGGATGAGACATAACGACAAGCAGTAACCTTTTCTCCAGAGGTGTAGCCAGATGCTCTCCAGTTTCAACCGGAACATACTTACAATCAGCACCTCGATGAACAAGATGACCCTGATTGTTTGTGAAAGCAAAACCACCACCGTTAAGTGGGTATTCGTGCTCTTCATCAGTCCCCTCATCAGCAAAGAATGAAAAAATAGAACCCGTTTTAATTTTTGCTGTTTGCAATCCTCCTCCTGTGTAATACGGAGCATTCTTTTTAATAACCGAATCATCATTCATCAACATCACGAGGCTATAATCCCCCCCGTCACGATGCCATCTACCTCCAGATATACCTTTTCTGGAAATGTAATTCCGTAATATCGACACCCGGGATATGTCCATTGGCTGATTATGCAATGAGAATTGCCTGGCCAAAGTCTCTACACCTTCTCTTGCCAGTTTAATCAATGCCGGATGACTGGTCTGTAATTGATGTTCAAAGCTTTTCTGATCAATAATCTGACATTGATGATCAAATTTCACTGTTGTTTTGGTTTTACCATCAATCCGAACTAAAGGAAGAGCGTATTGTGAATTATTAATTCCTCTTACCACTTGTGAGCAATATTTGGATTTCATAGATGAAGAAGAGGAATTTTCAATAAAATAAGCAGAATCTTTCTTTATAGCCTCGTTGGCATTTTTAAACGTTTCCTCACCGACAACCTTATGTACAGTCCAGAATTTATCCCCGAATTTAACATCCACCGTTGCAGTTGAAGTAGAGGCCTCTTTCGTTGCAGGAACAGCCATTGATCGCTGGAAATTAACGTCAGAAGAGAGTGAAATCATTTTTTTTAACTCCAAATGAATATGCTTGTAAGCGACTAACGATTCGTGACTGGTTATTTAACCTGAGTAGTTAACGATTTTCTTTCGCATAAATCACTAACCAGTAAGTCAGTTATGGTAACAATGTGATACCTGCAATTATGTAGAACATTAGTACTCATAAAACCTGTTATATTGTCACTGTATCCCGTGCTCCACAGGATTTCAGGCTTAATTACCGTCCAATAAATTTGGTTAAATCCTGATTGCGACAGGCGAGCCTGAGAATGTGGGAAGTTTTATAAACTGAAATCATTCGTTGAAATCCAGTGGGTTCGACTCCCATCCGTTAAAGATTAACCAATGGATTGACTCTAAATGGATTTCATTGGGTTAACTGCTTAACATTCGATTATTACTCCTCATTCCGCCTTGCCCAGATGCCTGGAATGGTTTGTTCGTTATCATATTTAGAAAGCGTAACGGGTATGAAAAAATTCATCAGAAAGCACCTCAGAAGAGGTGCTGACAGTGGTTACTGATTTTCGCTCAATTATTCAATGCCAAAAATTCACGAGAGGGCGCAAAGAAAGCACAGCCAGTGACTGGCGTTGAAAAATTCATCAAATGATCATAGTGACCATGGGCATCGGCTTTAATCATCGCTTTCAGCATCAGATTAAAATGTTTTGGTGTCTTGCCATAGGCAATAAAGAACAGGCCTGACTCCCTGGCGTCACCATAAGGCATACTATGGCGGAGAATCTCCATACTGTTGCCGTGTTCGTCTTTCAGGTTGACCCGTTTGATATGGGCTATGGGAGCCTTCTGTTCAGCACTGAACTCAATATTATCCTCCTTGGTGCGCCCCATAATGGTTTCCTGATCTTTCAGCGGACACTGTTCCCACTCTTTTAAATGGTGAACATAGCGCTGGGTGTGGATATAGCTGCCCCCTGCAAACGGGCTATCCTCTTCCCCCACAAGCGCGACATCTGCACGGTGCTCACCTTCAGGGTTTTCTGTGCCATCGACAAATCCGGTCAGATCACGGCTGTCCAGATACCGGAAACCGCTGATGTCTTCCTGAACCTGCACGTTATTGCCCAGCAGACGAAGCACCTGGCTCATCAGCAGAAAATTAATATCCTTTCGGTCTGAGCGAATGTGCAGCAGCAAGTCGCCGGGAGTTGCAGGCGCTTCCCGATCAGCGTCTTTGATGGCCATAAAAGGGCGCAGAGCCCCGGGTTTGCTGCCGGAATAAAGCCGGTCCCAGGCAGCACTGCCAATACTGATGGTTGAGCTGAGCCTGGCATCGGGGTATTGCCTCGCCAGAGTTTCAGTAAGCTCTGGAATGCCGGAGAGCGTCTGGCGGATTTTC
Organism: Endozoicomonas sp. ALE010; assembly: GCF_049310165.1. Taxonomy (NCBI): domain Bacteria; kingdom Pseudomonadati; phylum Pseudomonadota; class Gammaproteobacteria; order Oceanospirillales; family Endozoicomonadaceae; genus Endozoicomonas; species Endozoicomonas sp. ALE010. Next base: position 39,294 of record NZ_JBLYNV010000012.1, read on the forward strand.
AATAGACTATCGCTGTCGTTTTCTTTGATCGTCAGTATCAGAAATTGAGCGTTGGTATTGGCATCCGGAGTGATGCCGGACTGAGGCGTTGGCATGGTCTTGAACCTTGAAAGTCTATGTATCGAATAAAATCGGTGTCTGGTTGTGGTGGTCTGATCATTATATTAAGTAGTTGGCCAAATGGAATCGTATATTTCTGGCTAAGTGGGCAGTTGCTATGCAAGGCGCAACGTAGGGAGCATAGCCGTAGCTATGTGACCGGAGTTGCAACGCCGCACGACTGCATGGATGCAGGAGATAGAGCAACGCAGGAGCAGTTGCCGGGAGTGACTGACAACTTAGTCAGAAATATATGATTTCATTTGGTTAACTACTTACCACCACGGAGCATTTGTTACTGTCAGGGATCAATGTTGTATAGACGTCAGGGGTGAATCATTTTGGTGATGAAAGCAACCAGTGAAGATTATTCACTCTGCGGGTGAGTATTTTCATCAATGCTATCAAGGTCAGTTATTGATTTGTCAGCAATGAGTCTTTTCAGTCCCGGAGAGGTAGGAAGGTGGTCGATCTGCTCTGCAAATTCCAGCCGGTTTCTTAATGCCAGTTTTGACAGGTCTTGCAGCAAGAGAGGAGTGGGGTTACAGCCTTTGTTATAGGCGACTGAGATTTCTGCGTCCCCCCAAACAGAGGAGACAGCCAGGAAAACGGTTTTATGTTTTAGCCCAGAAAACGCGTCTCCCAAATATTTCTCGTTGGTTTTGAAGCCGATTGTTCCTGTATTCATATCTATTATGCAGCTTATTTTGCTGGGTGCAGTAAATACCCCATCCGCTTTGTCTTTGGGGTAATTGCCCATGGTTTGGCCGTTATGAATCAGTTTATTGTTTTTTATGTCCCAGCCCCAGGAGGACTCTGTGCTACCAAGAAGATTGGTATAAAAGATTTCATTTTTAGGGGTTCCTGCCAGTGCAACCCCAATCACTGCATAAGATCCTCGCATCTTTGTCGGCCATTCAACATCCAGAATATGTATGCCTTTTGAAAAGCCGGTATCTGACATGGCAAGGTCGGTACTCTGGAAAACAGGTTCACGATGTAATTTTGATGGCACCCCATCGTTGATGCGAATATTGTGACTGCTTTTGTTCGGATCCCAGGTGGTGCAGATAGAGACGCAGGTATACTTATTTCTTTTCATGCCTTCCAGACGCATGCCTGTGGGGCTGCACTTGGGCAATGGAACCATTTGCCTGACACTCCTTCCTTCCCGGGTGTTTCCGGTTGCTGCCTGTTGTCGGCAGGGAGACACTGTTTCCTGTCGGTGGTTATGTTCTGCTGAGGCCGGTGGACTGGTTTGAGAAGGGATATCTGGCAAACGCTTTGGCCAACACGGCAGACAATGTGAAAAAAGACTTTTCAGGTTCATGAATTGATTCTTGCAGTTGCAAATTACTTAACAGTTAGACAGCTTTAGAATGAAAAAGTTCTTATTCTTACTGCTATAGGAGAAAATGGTGTAAGTGATGAACGTGAATGATTACTTATTTCTGTTCATAAAGACGCTCTATAAAATACTCCCTTGTGATTAAGGCGCAGAAGGAGTTGACCCCTTGCTATCGGCTTCGGCAACTTATCAGCGGGTGTGGCATTTTGCCTGGCCTGCCATTATTTCCAATATTTCGGTACCGCTGCTGGGGCTGGTGGATGCGGCTGTCCTTGGTCATCTCTCTGCACCGGAATATCTGGGTGGTGTTGCCGTTGCGGCAACCCTGTTCAGCATGCTTTTCTGGGCTTTCGGTTTTCTGAGAATGGGGACCACCGGGCTGGTTGCCCAGGCAAAGGGCCGCAATGACCGTTATGCCCTGAGAAAGTGGCTGTTACAGTCGGTGGTTTTTGCGGTTCTCACAGGCTTGCTGCTGATTCTCTGCTCCCCGTTGATTTTACAATTGGCGTTGCCTTTATTTGCAGCCAGTGATGTGGTGGCTAGGCAGGCTGAAATCTACTTTCAGATCCGGATATTTTCAGCACCAGCCGTATTGGTTAACTATGCGTTGATTGGTTGGCTGATAGGAATGCAAATGCCGAAGGGGCCGTTGTTTATCCTGGTTGTGGGTAATGCCGTCAATATTGTGCTGGACCTGTTGCTGGTCCTTGGTCTGGGCTGGGCAACCCAGGGTGCCGCGTTGGCAACGGTGATTGCTGATTATCTGGCGCTGGCTCTTGGGTTGTTGCTGGTGAGGCAAATTCTGGCCGGTGATGATGGCCGGTTCAGTGCTGACATGGTGTTTGATATGGCTGCGTTTCGTCGGCTGATCATGCTCAATCGCCACCTGTTTGTCCGTACATTGTGTCTGTTATCAGTACAGGCATTTTTTACCGCCCGGGGCGCTCGCCTGGGGGATGAAGTGCTTGCTGCCAATGCGCTGTTGCTGAATCTGATGGTGCTGATTTCCAATGGCCTGGATGGATTCGCGCACGCAGCTGAAGCCCTGACCGGTGAGTCCATTGGCAAAGGTGATCGCCGACAGTTTCATCAGGTAGTGCGGGTAACCGGCTGGTGTTCCCTGATCTGTGGCGGGCTGTTCTGTCTGTTGCTTGGCCTTGGGGGGAAGGCTTTGCTGGGTTGGTTGACCAATATCCCGGAGGTTGCAGAACAAGCGTCTGTTTACCTGCCCTGGCTGGTAGCCATGCCGCTGATTGCCGTTTGGTGTTTCTGGTTGGATGGCGTCTTTATTGGCGCGGTCAGAACCGATATGATGCAGAGCACGATGCTGATCGCCACGGTTCTGGTGTTTCTCCCGGTCTGGTTCCTGTTTCGTGATATGGGAAATCAGGGCCTGTGGCTTGCTTACACGGTTTTTATGGCCGCCCGGGGCCTGGGACTGATCTGGGTGTATCGCCATTTTAGTAACAACGATGTCTGGTTTGCAGCCCGACATGACCTTTTATGAGGAGCTGGTTTGAAAGACTGGTTTAACGTTTGATGTCAGACATGTTGCTTGAAGAGAACGCTGGCACTATTGAAGTGCAGCATGAGCTGGATACCTGTGGCCTGTTCTGTCCGGAGCCGGTTATGCTGCTGCATAATAAAATCAGGGATATGGCTTCCGGTGAGGTGGTTCGGGTATTGGCGACTGACCCTTCCACGAAACGTGATATCCCCAAGTTCTGTAATTTCCTGGAGCACCAGCTTCTTCAGCATCAAGAGACGGATGCTGTTTTTTCTTACTGGATCAGAAAGAAAAAGGTGGAACTGGTTTAAGTGCCCCTTGAAAATATCAAAGGGCACCACGGAATCGGATAGGCTTAAGCCATTGCCGTCAGATCTTCAGGCAATGGTGCCAGGCTATTAATCAGCGCGTCAGCAGCACTGCTGGCGGCGGATTTTGCGCCGCCTTGATAATGCTCTCTAACCATTGCATCACTGCGCTCCAGACCCATTGCAAGGGCAGTGCTGTCTGAGAGTGCTGGATTGTCTGCCTGCGCCTGTGTTTTCAGTGACAAAATCTGGGCAGCTTTCAAGTAAGACTTCAGGTGTTTCTCCGTGTGGTGCGTGATGATTGAAGCCAGCACCATTGCTTTTGTGGTCATCTCAGATACAGGGTGGGATAACGCCTGAATTAATTGCTCCATTTGGTCTTCTGGAACGTTGCCCTGTAAAGCGCGGGTCAGGTTTTCCTTATTGGTGAAATGCTGTTCTAAATCACTGGATTTATTCAGAAGTTCTTCTCTTGCCTGGCTGAAAATCTCAGGATTAGGGTATTTGAAATGAGCAGAAAAAGTGGCCAGGTCTCCAGCTGTTTCAAGCTTCAGCTTCATAATTTGTGCCTCGATACGGCCTATATCGCCACCTGATGTTATCTGATTCTTTAACAGCATCAGTGCATCTTTAACGCGTTGCTGCTTATCTTCCTGAAACCACGCTTCGATTTGCTGTTCTGCAAAGCCCTGCCGTTCAATGCCCATGCAATAAGAACCTGACTCGGACTTGATCTGATTATCTTCCCTTGAAATGGCTCCCAGATCTCTTTCCAGTGCTTCTAGTGTGGGTTCTTCACTTGTTGCACCTGATGGATCCTCAAGCAGAAGGACTTTTTTGAAAATATTATTTTGAATGTTACAAACTTGCTGAAGTTTTGAAATACCCTCAATACTGGCAAGATTACACTGGGCCAGAGCAAGAGCCGCGAAATTACGATTATCCTGCTCTATGCAGCGGTCACTGTCGTCAGCGTTATGAGAAGGGGCAATACCCCTGAAAAGATCAAAGATTGCATCTATCACGTAAAGGTTATCGCTTAACAGGCTCTCTGCCTTTTTTAATCGGTCTGAAAAAACATCCTGGAGTGTTTGAAGTTCCGGGTTTACGGCGGCTTTCTCAGTCTGGGTATTTTCTGTGGTACTGACAGGTGATTTCGCCCCTGTTAATGGAGTTGGTATGAGTTGCGCAGAAGATGAAATCATTGTTGGTTCTCCTCAAATATATGGCATTAATTGGTGCGAGAATTTCTATTTGATTGTTTGCATGCAGAACAATGCTGTGAGTATGACCAGTCAGACATTAATTAGTTCCGGCTGAGTTTTTGCAGGAAGAAGCCACTTCTCAGAGATGATGTACCATTGCTATATGCTGCAAGCACCGCAGCAGGGGTAACTTTTCGTCCCTGCAATGGCTTGTTGCCCCAAAAAGCATCCTCAAGACATTGGCCAATAAATACTGCGATTTGACCTGAAAATGATTATCAGGTTCCACTCATGGTGTGTCAGGGTGAGCTGAAGCTTATATATTGACTTGCAAAGACTGCGCATCCATCAGGAGAATCACTGATAAAGGCATTTTCTCGTTTAAACAGTAAACAATCCAGTACACTGTCTTCGGAGCGGCATTGTTCAAACCATGAGCCTAAAGCCTTACGCAGATTGCTGCCTTCAGGAAAATTCTTAAGGTATTCCAGTACCTGATCTTTATGGATCTGTCGTTCATTAACAGGCTGGCCGGTGATACAGCAGTGTGCCAGGAAGAAAAAATGGATTTGAGATTTCTGAAATGAGCACCTGAGGGTTTGGATGGATTGCCATACCTGTGCTGCCGACACTTTTTGATGGTCAATTGGTAGTTCAAGCTGCATAGCTATGAATTGCAGAATACATTGCAGGCGACGTTGCTCTTCTTTGACCGGTACGCTGTTTAAGATTTGCCAGGCCTGGTGAATGATCTCCTGAGCCTCTTTGATGGCATTGTACCGTTGAGATTGAACCAACCTTTGTATCAGGTATTCGGCTTGCTTTAACGAATAATTCCCGAGGGCTTTATTAAACGCTGATAATACTTTCTGGTTATCCAGATAGCTGCCATTCAATGCTCTTTCATTCAATGCCAGCAGAGCATAAAAAATAGCGCTTTCGAACAACCAGCCACCGCGTTGAAAGTCCTTGACCACCGCATCCGGTGTAACCGGCTGGCCAGCTAATGGAAGGCCTTTCAGGCAGCATTCCGCTTTGAAGCGCACTAACCCCAGTTTGCCTTCCGGATTATCCGGGAAAGCCGTAACGACCAGATCCGGTGTGAGCTGCTCGCCATTTAACGGCAGGCTCCTGAGACAGCAATCTGCTTTGAAGCGCGCTATGCCCAGTTTACCTTCCGGGCTATTCGGGAAACCCTGAACCACCTCATCCGGTGTGACCTGCCTGCCATTCAACGGCACGCCTCTCAGGCAGCATTCTGCTTTAAAGTGCGTTAACCCCAGTTTGCCTTCCGGGCTATCCGGGAACTTCTTGACCACCGCCTCCGGTGTAACCCGCCGACCACTTAACGCCAGACCCTTCAGGCAACATTCTGCGCTAAAGCGTGCTATCTCAAGTTTGCCTTCCGGGCTATCCGGGAAAGCCTTAACCACTGCCTCCGGGGAGACCAGCCGACCATTTAGCGTCAGCCCCTTCAGGCAACATTGCTCTTTAAAGCGCGCCAGCGCCATTGTTGCTCTGGCGGTCTGATAATCTTGAACTACCGCCTCCGGTGTGACTGGCAGGCCATTGAGCATCAGGCCCCTCAGGCAACATTCCGCTTTGAAGAATGCCAGCCCCAGTGTGCTTTTCGGACTATCGGGGAAATCCCTGGCCGCCTCATCCGGCGTGACCTGTCGGCCATTCAACAACAGGTTCTTCAGGCAGCATGTGGTTTTGAAGCGTGCTCTTGCCAATTTGCCTTCCTGAGTATCCGGGAAACCCTTAAGCACCAGGTCCGGAGTGACCTGTCGACCATTCAACTGCAGGCCTGCCAGACAACATTGTTCCTGAAAGCGCGCGAGCTCCAGGGTTGCTCTGGCTGCCTGATAATCCTTGACTACCGTTTCCGGCGTGACCGGCTGGCCATTCAACGAAAGGTTTTTCAGGCAACATTCCGCTTTGAAGCGAGCTATTCCCAGTTTGCCTTTCGGGCTATCAGGGTAAGCCCCGGCCACTTCATCCGGCGTGACCGGCAGGCCATTGAGCAACAGGCCCCTCAGACAACATTGTTTTTTGAAGAGCGCGAGCTCCAGTATTGCTTTAACTGCCTGATAATCATTGACTACCTCATCCGGCGTGATCGGCTGACCATTTAACGAAAGGCCCCTGAGGCAACATTCCGCTTTGAAGCGTGCGGGCTCCAATATTGCTCTGGTTGCACGATAATCCCTGGCTACCGTATCCGGTGTCACCTGCTGGCCATTCAATGGCAGCCCCTCCAGGCAACATTCCTCTTTGAAGCGCGCTATCCCCAGCCTGCCTTCCGGACTATCCGGGAAACCCTTGACCACCGCATCCGGTGAGATCTGCTGGCCATTCAACGCCAGGTTTTTCAGACAACAGTCTGCTTTGAAGCGCGCCAGCTCCAGTGTTGCCCCGACAGCCAGATATTCCCTGACCACCGTATCTGGTGGGACCTGCTGGTGGTTTAACGGAAGGCCTTTCAGGCAACATTCCGCTTTGAAGCGCGCCAGCTCCAGTGGAGCCCCCGCCGCCTGATAATCCATAACCACCTCATCCGGTGTCACCAGCTGGCCATTTAGCGGCAGTTTTTGCAGGCAACATTCCGCTTTGAAGCGGGCCAGCTCCAGTGGTGTACCGGCTGCCAGAAAATCCTTAACCACTGCATCCGGTGTGATCTGCTGGCCATTCAATGCCAGACCTTTAAGGCAGCAGTGTTGCTTAAAGTGCGCTAGTTCCAGTATTGCCCTGATCGCCTGAAAATCCTTAACCACCTCAGCTGGTGTGACCTGCTGGCCATTTAACGGAAGGTCCCTCAGGCAACATTCCCCCTTGAAGCGCGCCAGCTCCAGTTTTGCCCTGATTGCCTGATAATCCCTGGCCACCGCATCCGGTGTGACTTGCTGTCCGCACAACGGCAGGCCCCTCAGGCAACATTCTGCTTTGAAGCGCGCTATCCCGAGCCTGCCTTCCGGACTGTCCGGAAAAGCCTTGACCACCGAATCCGGCGTGACCTTCTGGCCGAACAATGCCAGGTCCTGCAGACAGCAATGTTGCCTGAAGCGTGCCAGCTCCAATGCTGCCCCGATTGCCCGAAAATTCTGAACCACCGTTTCCGGTGTTACCCGCTGACCATTCAACAGCAGGCCGTTCAGGCAACATTCCGATTTGAAGCGTGCTATCGCTAGTTTGTACTTATGATTTCGACCTGGCTTGCGGTTGAATTCCCGAATGACCTGGTCCGGGGTGACTTTTTTATCATCATAAAGAATGTTCTTTAAGCAGAGTTTTAGCAGGAAGAAACCACCTCTAAGCGATGTGGTGTCTCTTCCATAGGCTGTGAGCACATCAGCCGGGGTGATTTGGCGTCCTTGTAATGTTTTTTTTTCCCAGAAGGCATCTTCAGTACATTTGCCATGATCCGGGGGGGGAGCTGTGCCTCTACTGTAAGATGGATGGTTTTCAACTTTTTTACCGTTAAAGGCCCTTCCGGGGTGGTCACTAAACCGGCTTGAGCCAACAGGTCGGTTATAAAGGCCCGCAGGTTTTGGGTGGGATCTGGTTGATGCTGTGGCTGGCAAAATAAACCCTTCACAACAAGACAATAAATACCATCATTGGACTTCAAAATAGCGGTTAGGTTCCGTTTACGGTGTATCAGGGCAAGCCGGAAACATGGGACAAGACCCGTTCCTGATTGCATGGCAATCATCTTGCGTAACCAGAAATTTTCGGAAGTGGAACTTTTTTCTGGGCCCGGGCTCAAAACAACCCGGAATAAAAGACAAAGGTTGACTTATGCATCAAGCCGCTGATGTTTCGCTCCAGCTAAAATCATTTATTCTTAATCCTCAAATAGAGGATTCAGATATTCCATTTGCTTTTTTCGGTTTCAGGAAGGTGCATGTGCAGGAAGTACGTAACCAACCGGATACCTGTCATTTGGCGGCACTTCCTGACAAAGCACTGGAACTCATTGCCCGGCAGTTGAGTTTTTCTGATTTCGTCAATTTCAGTGCGACGCATACACGCCATGTGTCGTGCCTCCGGTCAGATTCCCTGATTAAAGAAATTTTTGACCGCGATACATCCATGACATTGCTGCTTGTGGAAAGGGCGAACAACAAAGCGAAATGTTACCTGGGCTGCCAGCGATGGAATGATCAGCGGCTCACACCGGAGGCAGTGATCGAGGCTTTTCCGGATTGTCCACAAAGCAAGATGGGGATACTGCACTTCAAGGCAAAATGCTGCCTGAGAGGCACGCTGTTGGATGGTCGGCCGGTCACCCCGGAAGCAGTGGTTGAGGCTTTTCCGGACACTCCGGAAGGCCATCTGGCGCTGGCCCTCTTTAAAGTGGACTGTCGCAAGATGGAGTTGTCGCTGTATGGCCAGCCGGTCACCCGGGAAATGGTGGTGGAGGCTTTCCCGGATACTCCGGAAGGCCAGCTGGAGCTGGTGCACTACAAAGTAAAATGCTGCCTGAGAGAGGAGTCGCTTTATGGCCAGCCGGTCACCCCGGAAGAAGTGGTTGAGGCTTTCCCGAATACTCCGAAAGGCAAGGTGAGGAGAGCGGGCTTCATAGAGGGATGTTGCCTGAGGGGCCTGCCGTTGTATGGCGAGCCGGTGACACCGGATGCGGTGGTCAAGGCTTACACGGATTGTCCGGATGGCAAGATTATGATAGCGCGCTTCAAAGGGGAATGTTACCTGCATGGCCTGACGTTGAAGGCGGTTTGAGCAAGTTTGTAGTAGCGGTAGTGAGCAAACTTATACCAATTCCGCCTTCTAAATATGAGATCGAGCAAGTCATTTTGGACAGCTGGGCAAGGCGGAATGACGAGTAATAGCAGGGCTATTGCGAGGAATTCCAACGAAGACCAGCTGTTCAAAATGGCTGCGCAGTTCATATTTAGAAGGTGGAATTGGTATTACACAACCGGCCTTCAAGTGAGGCGCGGGGCCGGATTACAGCGTTTTATGCCGCCACACTGTGCACTGGGCAACCGAATGCTGATATTTCCGGGCTGTTTCCCTGATCACAAACGGGAGATCGAGGGGGGGGCGTACCTCTTCAAAATGTTTGCTCAACGCTCTTTGCAGTCCGGTATAGGTGTCCAGGGCTTCACCATTTTCACGGATGCCTCCAAGCCAGTTCTGCCGGGGCGTATACTCTTCCAGCCAGGTATAGGGCGAAGTGATCACGAGGATGCCGCCGGGGCGTATGCGCTCATGGATCATGTCCAGAAATTGCGCGGGGTTATTCAGGCGATCAATCAGGTTACCGGCAAAAACAAGATCATAGTCGTTAAACATGGGTTTCAGGTTGCAGGCATCCCCCTGGGTAAAGCGGATACGGCTGGTATCGATATCATCCAGCCCCATCTCCGTGGTATCGGCAATAAAGTAATCACCCAGTTCGCCTTCTGTGGTCAGGTGGTAGCGTATTTTCCCCCGCTCCTGCAACTCGGCCGCCGCAGAAATGAATCGGGCAGAGAAGTCGATGCCGTCCACATGTTGAAACCAGCGGGCCAGTTCAAAGCTGGTGCGTCCCACTGAACAGCCCAGGTCCAGTGCCCGTGTTCGGGGTGTCTCGCCACTGACTTCATGGCAGAGGCGGGCACAGGCTTTGGGGTAGTTGGGTACATCAAAGTAAGACTCCCCAAAATGGAACGACAGATATTGGGCAACCAGGGCATCGCTCTCATAAGGGTTGCTGGAGGTATTGGTCATGGCACTGGACTCTACGTAACGGAAACCGGCATGCTGGAAGAAGTGGCGGCGAAAGGCGTAGCGGGATTCTTTAATAGCGTAGTTGCCGGTTGATATCCAGCAACCTCCTTTAATCAGGTTGTGTCGTCCATCAAAGGTCGGGGTTGAGAAATCATCGTAGCAGGGGTGGACACGGAAGCCTTCATAACCGTCAATGGGGGTGGTGGTCCATTGCCAGACATTCCCGATAATGTCATATAGTTCTCCGGTTCTGAAGTGGTCAACCGGGCAAGATGAAGACCAGTATTCGAGATTGATATTTCCGGGGGCTTTATCCCACCAGGGCTGGTCAGTACTGATGGTCTCCCTTAGGTGGTACCATTCGGCTTCACTGGGCAGCTGAATCTGTTTGCCGGTCACTTCTGACTTCCAGCGACAAAAGGCCTGGGCTTCATGACAGTTGACGTCTACCGGCCAGTTCCAGGGCATATCGATCTCTGCCAGCATGGTGCGGTAGCGATAACTGTCCCCATCGGGGATCCAGAATTCGGGGTGGCGCACTTTACCATCCGTGTTGCTGAACGTGTTCCAGGCCCAGCCTTCATCCGTCCACCAGCGTTCATTGTCATAACCACCGGCATCAATAAAGGCTTTAAACTCCTGATTGCTCACCAGGTATTCGCTGGCTTTGAAGGGGGCCACCTCAACCTCGCAGCGGCCATATTCATTGTCCCAGCCGTAGAGCGAAGCATCGTAATCTTTACCCAGGCGAAGTGATCCTCCGGGCATCTCAATCAGGCGGTTGTCCGGTGCTGACCCTGTGTCTGGACAGTGTTGCCAGTAACTGTGTGGCTTGACGCAGGCGATTGGCAGCTGGCGAATCAGTACTGATGAGGTTTCCAGGTGAATGCGTTCATGTTCAATGCCCATCAGAATGATCCAGGCCTGACTCTCCCAGTTGATGGGTATCTCCAGTGGCATGTTCCGGATAAAACCGGAAACCAGTGCCCTGACTTTACTGCGGTAGTCGCGGACCTGTTGCACGGTTGGCCATTGGTAATTGTTGTCGTCCAGATCATCCCAGGACATTTCATCCACACCAATGGCAACGGTGGACTCAATATAAGGGTCAACTCGTTCCGAGATCAGTTTTGCGGTTATCAGTTTGTTCACAAAAAAAGCGGCAGTGTGCCCGTAATAGAAAATCAACGGGTGACGAAGGGGTATTGCCTTTTTGTACCAGGCTTCCTGGCAGGCCAGGGTTGCAAACAGCAGCTCATATTGATCAAACGTCTGGTGGAAATAATTTAATAACTCCTGTCGTTTGTTCTCAGGGCTGCCGTCATTTAGGACTATAGTTCGTGTTATTTTTTTTGGATGATCGTCCGGGGTGACACTGTGGTCTATTTGACTCGCAGTATTCTCAGCCACGTTTCCTCTCCTGAATGTTGGTGTGTGGGGCGTTGAGCAATCAGTTAGCCGTCAGCAGAACCAGCACTAAACAGTATGGTGTGCTTCATTAAAGAGAAACAGCATATCCATGACTTATTGCTGTTAAACGATAGTGTACGGAGCAAATGAAATAGGTGATCATACTTCCTGATTTGTCTTGCTACTCCCTTCAGGCTCCCGGTACATGGTTTCAATGAGTTTGACGTGCACAATCTTCGTTCACGCTGAGCGGAGTCGAAGGGTGCTTGGCACGATCTATCAGAGTCCGAAGTTTTCGCCCTTCTTGCCGGTGTGGATAGTTTGCCTATACAAGATGCTGTCATTGCACAAGATGCCTGATGATAAATTGTGGGAGTATTGCTGCCTAGGAGCCTGTCCGAGAATAGCGCCCGTAGCGAGGATGGCAGAAAATTGAGGATAAAAAGTCGGAAATTTTTAGTGAATAGTGGTTCTATTTGCTAAAAATTTCCGACTTTTTAGACTAATTTGCTGCCACCGCAGTAGGGTAGTCTATTCTCGGACAGGCTCCTAGCAATCATCCAGATTTTATGTGGACAATGTTGTGGATAAGCCGTTAGGTGATCAGGGAGAGCATCAGGTCAGACAGCTTTACTGATATCGACTGTTTTTTGACCACTCTCGCAGCAGCTAACCCAGTCAGAAAAGGTGCTCTATATTCTTGCACAACAACTTTCCGAGGCTGCGTAACAAGTTGCCCGAAAATTTTTCCAATATCAAACAATTTTGGACAAGCTTTTTCTCTACCTCACTCCCGGGCAGGCTCAAGACCCCATTGAGCGAGAGAAAGCACTGCAGGCACTGGATCCCATACAAAGCGACAGCGGTGTAGTGATTCCCGATAACGTCATTATTGAGTTGATCGAAGCGGCCAGATCGGGCACCGCTGACTATGATGCCCTTCGCCAGCGAATGGACAAGGCCATCAGCAAAGTGATCCTGAGCCAGACCATGACCACGGATGATGGCAGCAGCCGCAGTCAGGCAGAAGTACATCAGGAGGTTCAGGAAGCAGTTATCAATTGGTTAGTTATTCTATTCGAAAGCATATGATTTAGTGCTTATGTATGAGGAACTATTCCTAGCATACCCTGTCCTATAAATCGAATATTTAATTTAAAGCGGTAAATTATGAATGTATCTAATTTAAGTAACGCTTCAAGCTTACCGCCTGCCTATGAAGCTGTTATGGCAGAGACATTAGGTCCAGAGGTTAGCCGATTTATTGAATCCAAAGGTGGATATGCCACGGAATTACAGAGCAAAAATTTGCTCGATTATTTGATCAAGGCACATAATGCTCGGCACAGTCAAAACTACTGCTTATCTCGCGGATCAGTGACTCAAGAGACTTCTTCTGGCAGTGTATCAGTTGCAGAGAAGACGCGACAGAAAATACAACAGAAATATCCAGATATGGATAGCAAAATTGCTGAAATTTCAAGTTGTATATCCCATGGTAGGGACGTGTTGAAAGAGGTTACACGAAGAAACTTGATCTTTTTGCGTAATCTTGTTGAAACATATGTTCAGCAGGAGTTAATTAACGTAAACAACAAATGTGACCGTTTTAAGGATCTTGATCCGTACGCTTCTAACGCATGTCTGAATGTTGATGATTATCGAGCAGCGGATAACCCAAAGAATGCAAAAGAACTATTAATGGATGATTTAGATATTCCTTCTTTTCGTTGCGGGGATAATCAGGCTAAAGCGAGAATAGAAGCCTTATTCAAAGCAGCTCTTGGTATCGAACTATCATAATTGGCCGCTTTTATCCTCCTTATCATTCACGAAGCTTGTTTTAAATGGCTGTGACCTGACTTAATCGCCGGGTCAACAATTTCAGTTATTCGAGTGCTGAAGCCGTTTTAATATTTACTTTTTGTCATAGTAAGCTGGGGCCAAGTCTTTCATTGTGCGGATATCTTTACTTATCACTAAAACGTCAATTGTTGTCCATAATGAAGGACCTGACCCTGATTTTTGACACTGGTTTTTTTTGATCTGTTCAAATTAACCAAGATAATCATAGATTACTCGACACTGTTATTAGCCCCTCACTTTTCATCAGCCAACCTGCGAAAGCCCCCATTATTAATTACCAAAAGCCGAAGCCCGGTAAACCCAGAGAGGTTGAGCCGCCAGAAGTCAGCCTGTAGGCACCGGACGCTACTTCCGAGGTTGATCTACCACTAACGATTTCAGAGATAGCATAAGTAGTGGGGTGAATGGAGCAAACATTACCGATGCTTGGCGATGGAGGAGAAGAGTACAGTCCTGGCTGTGACTGAACTGGTGCTGTGCGGATGGAACCAGTTCCCGAGTAAGGCGGAGGTGGTTCTGACAGGAACCGAACAGACTCTGTAGGGTTGCAACCAATTCCCGGGTAAGGCGGAGGTTCAGCCGATAGTGGTTCCTGTTTATGTTGCTGCCCAACTGCAAGAGGGGCCAGTTCGGTGGAGGTGGTGATTTCTCGATCACGAAGCTTAATGTAATCGCAGTCATCGGAGCAGCAATTTACACAAAGACACACGGAGAAAGAAAAGCAAACGCCAACAGACAGGCCGCCGAAGACACCAATGACAGTGCTGCCAATTGTGCCTGCAGTATTATAGCCTACAACACCACCAATAGCAGCACCTCCACCGGCAGCCAACGGTGTAGTGATGCGACACGCAAAGCGATCTTGTTTAATTCGCTCACAATTAAGGGTGTAGTCACATAACCGGTGAGCCGTTGGTTGTGCTGTCACCGTTGAAGACACAGCATTAGAGATAGTCATATACCTTATTATCCTCAGATTATTTGTTACTTACGATCCATAATTTTTATTAGCAATAATTTTGGCTGCTGACAGACAAAATATCCGACTTAATTATTCCCAAAAAGTTCCTTATGAATTACCACACTAAAAGATAATTTCCTGTGGCGAAAGATCAGGTTGTTTTTCTCGGAATTCTGAACAGAAGTTAATTGCAGCTTTGAAAAAAAACTGACCAATACATCATTATCAATTATGCCCGTGAGGTTTTCGGTCAGGAGCCCGGTGGCCATATCTCTCCTGCAGGTGCTTATCACAAACCATCGGATTCTTTTCTGGTCATTGATGTAGCCCCGGCAAAGTAAGTAGCTAACCATATGAAATCATATATTTCTGACTCCTTGTTCAGGCACTCTGCTTCGTTACAACTCCGGTCACATAGCTACGGCTATGCTCCCTCCGTTGTGCCTCGCATAGCACCTGCCCAAGTAGCCAGAAATATATGATTCCATATGGCCAGCTACTTATAATTGGGTATGGGTTTCCAGTGATCTATTATTTCAGGCAATGGCAGCCAGGGATGGCAATGTCCATCGCGGTTATGTGCTTGTCAGTGACACTCTGCCAAAATAACAACAGGAATAAAGTAAGTATTTGCGTTGCTGGGACTATTATGGCAGGTACAAAGTTTGCTATGATAGTGCGTTATTTCGCGGGCGGCTGTTTTACCCGTTATGCGGTAGCCTGTGGTCATTCTCCGGCTATTGTCATGGCCGGGATTGTTGCCGAACTCTCTCATCCTTTGCATGAAGGCGGGGGTACTTCATGGCTGTAGTTGCCAAAAAGTCATCCATGATTTTTTTCTCGGATCCAGCTGACCATTACTGTCACCGGGTTCGTATTGTGCTGGCAGAAAAGGGCGTTGCGGTTGACGTTCAGAATGTAAATCCGGAAAACCTTCCTCGGGAGCTTTCCGATCTGAACCCCTACAACAACGTTCCTACGCTGGTTGACCGGGAACTGGTTCTTTATGAACCCAACGTCATGATGGAATATCTGGACGAACGTTTCCCACATCCACCGCTGCTGCCGGTTTATCCAGTCAGCCGCGCCCAGAGCCGACTGATCATGCACCGCATTCAGAAAGACTGGTGTGTCTTGGTGGATACTATTCTGGATCCCAAAACCAAGGAGACACCTGCGGCCCGTGCTCGTAAAGAGTTGCGGGAGAGTCTGTTGGCGGTTGAGCCTGTTTTTGCTGAAATGCCGTTCTTCATGAGCGAAGAGTTTACCCTGGTGGACTGCTGTGTGGCACCGATTCTCTGGCGTCTGCCGTTGCTGGGTGTTGAGCTGCCGAAACAGGGTAAGTCTATTCTGGACTATGCTGAGCGTTTATTTGAGCGTGAGTCGTTCCAGGAAAGCCTTTCTGAAATCGAAAAGGAAATGCGTGAGTAACCTGGCTGGCGGCGTGAAGTGTTTGTCCGGAGGCTGTTATGACAATGACCAGTAGCCGTTCGTATATTGCCAGAGCACTGTATGAATGGATTCTTGATAATGATTGCACACCCTATATTCTGGTGGATGCCTATCGCCGTGGCGTTGAGGTGCCCCAGGAGTTCGTCAAGGATGGTCAGATCGTTCTGAACATCTCGCCAACCGCAGTACGGGCTCTGAATATTGGTAATGATTACATCATGTTTGACGGCCGTTTCGGTGGTCGCGCCCTGACGATTACCGTACCTGTTCCGGCATTGATGGCTATTTATGCCCAGGAGAATGGTCAGGGAATGGTCTTTGAGGCGGAACCCCTTGAGGAAGAGGTGGAAGAGATTCAGGCAGAAGTGCCGGATGATGAGCCTCCTCAACCACCGAAAAAGCCGGGGCGTTCTCATTTAAAAGTGGTTAAGTAGCCCGTTTCTGATCCAAAGAGCCGCTATGCGGCTCTTTGTCATGATGCTCCGATTAGCCTTTGTACAAAATTTCTCTGTTGCGGCCTAAGCAGGCGACCTTTGAAATTTTCCATCGCCTGGGCAAGCGTTTCCATTTTGTTGCGGATTTCAGTGATGGAATTTTCGGGCAGGGTTTCTTCCGGGGCTGCATTAAGACTTTTCGCACCAGATGGCCTGTTTTTCGAGGCGTCATAGCCGGTGGCTGGCAAACCGGGCTGACCTGAAATTGATTTCCTGGCCATTACTTCCTTGATAAGCGCCAGCAGTTGCCTTCGGCAGTTAAGGAGCTCTATCAGATTTTCACTGGCTGTTTTTATATTGGATACAAAGCAGGTAATACGATCCTGTGCCTGGATAATCAGTTCAAGGTCACATTTGATCAGTGATAAATCCTGTGTTTCCTGATCACTGTCGAAGGTGAATAGTTGCAGTACATCGATGATCTCTTTTTGTAGCGTAAACGCATCTTGCAGTATTTGTTGATGTGTTGAGAATAATGTTGCCAGTTCAAAGACTTTATCACTGAGATTCCGTATCGGCTGTTTTTGTACAGTGATTTTTGTATTTTTATCGATTTTTGACCGCTCTTTTTGTCTGGCCAGATCGGCTTCCACTTTTTTCAGATAGTCAGTGGAGCACACTAAAATACCCCGGCTTCTCTGCATACCCTGAAGTACGACATCAAAAAATTGCTTAATCAGTATCTCGGATCGTAACGACTTTATCTGAACAATCAACAGTGAGTCGTCCGGCGGGTTATTAAGCATCTCCAATACAAGGGTATTGGCCTGTGATAGCTGACCACTCCCAAAATGTCGCCATGCCATGTTCAGTGAATCCTGTGAGCCAATTTCGATGTCCAGAGAAGCGATGTCTTCATCAACGTGATCACTACTGGCACTGCAGGGTGGTTGATGATTTTCCCCTGAGGTGGATTCTTCGCTGTCAGATTCATCGGGTTCCACAGTGTTTTGGTTCTTTTGTCCTGAGGCTATTGTTGACAGTTTGCGATTGATAATGGATTCTAATTTTTTCTGTTCCCTGGCATTATTTTCCTGCTCTTCTTTGATTAAAATATTCCAATACTTTTCTGCTTTGGCATTTTTAATCTCCAGCTCCTGACTGGTCATTTTTTTGAGTCTTTCTAATTGGGGTGACCAGATGGACTGGTAAAAATTGATTTGCTCGGTTGAATTAAATTTTTTCAATATTTTTTCAACATTTTGGTAGAGAATCAGTTGATCCTCTTGATCATAACTATCGTCTTGTTTTGCAGTTAAGTACTGAATTTTCAGCAATATTGTATCAATAAGAGGGTTAAACTGTGTGATGAATTCATAGTCTCTCAAGTCCAGTGTAATGATCAGCTCCAGTGTCTCCAGCAGATTGCTTTCATCGTGGCAATGGGCTATCCACTGTTTGATCAGAGCTTGTATGGGGGCGACATTTCTATCGCTTATAAAGTTTGCAACAAGGCGCTTACAGGAAACCAATATCAATACCATGTTTTTTAAGAATTGTTCTGATATATCGGCGTGCTGTAATGGGTCCAGCAATTCGATGAAGTTGGCTACCAGTTTTTCCAGCTTATGATGTTCTTTGACGGTAATGTATTCTGTTGACTCTTTGGTAAGCAGGGTATTGTGAAATTCTACTAATTTCTGCGTCACCTCCTGTTCAAACAGTAGCTCTTCTTTAATATGAGCCAGTGCAGCAAAACCGAACAGCGTGTTGTAGGTTAACATGGCTTCTTGCATTTTGGTTTTTTCCAGAAAATTGTTTTTTGCCCTGTTTTTGGAGGCGTTTTCGAGTTCGCGGGTAATGATGGGGATATCCCGGGTGGCCAGTTCAATGCTCTGGTCAAGTAACAGAATGGCCCGGACATAAATATTGGTAGCGTTTCTTGCTTTTCTGGGATTGGCATCCTGATATAACTTAATAAAGTCAGCTGACAAAGTGTCAACACGTTGTTTCAGGGTTCGAACAATCTCTACCGCTTTTCTGGTTTGTTTTTTTGCTTCCAGTTTCTCGCTGATTTTGTACTTTGCCTGCAATACCGGGTCTGCACACTGGGTTTTATTACCACTGGCGCTGGCCAGTCTGTATTCCTTACTGTTTCTGGCGACGAGAGAGGTTGTGTCTGTCGTATCGGGTTTTTGCCTGGCATTGTGGGTCGGGAGTTCCTGAATGGGCCTGCCATGATCAAACAGGCATTTTGTCTGGTGATCCATTAACGACTTAAACGTCTCAAAAGACTCAGGCAGTGTCTGCCCCATCAGTGTGGCTGTTTTGCTGTAGGCGTAGGTAAACCAGCTGTGAGTCCATAGTGATTCGGTAGCTCGTTGAGCCTTGATGGCATAGAGCAATGTTTTCAGGCTGGCAGTCTCAAGGCGGTATCGGATAAGATCAAAATGAGGCATCCAGCTATGGAGAAAAGGCGCTTCTGTCTGCAGGTTGCACTGCGGATCAATACGGGAAATCAGGCGAATGGTCATATAAATAGCCGATAGTCCCGCCGCCTCTTCATAATGACTGATATCAGCCCCGTTATCAGTGGCCATTATGTAGGCAATGGCTGATTTTAAAAAGAACGTCAGGGACCGTGGAGTGTCACCTCGGTGGAGGGATATATGGCCCTTGAATGCACAGTTCAGCATTGCCGAGCGTATTGTGGTGATGTCGGTTTTAGCTGATTCAGGGGAATCACTGATTAACTGTGTCGGGGTTAATAAGCTATTGATCTCTTCATTTACCGGAAAATGCAGATCAATCTCTTGCCAGTCAGCGGCAGAAAAATTCTTTTTTTCTATATAATGCCCAGCATTGTGAATATGTTGGGGAATAATGGTCCTGTAATCAGGGTAGATCTCGTCGAACTCGGCAGGAAGAGTGAAGCGCAGCTTATGATATGTCTGGTTGCAGAAAGTCGGGTAGAGTGGCTGCATGGCAAGATTGAATGCTTCAGGAGATCCGGTCCGGGCCGCCAGAATCGCCAGTACAACGGGGGCTTGTATGTGCCATGCACGGTTGACGGTATGCAGGTCCCTGAGTATTTCAGTCATGAATATCGGGTTGTTCGCGTCACAGTGATGAATGATCTTATGCAGTGCCAGAAACAGTATGGATTCTATGTGATTTAACCGCTTTCCTGTTTCCAGTGCTAACAGTGTCGTATCCGAAAAGGCTCTCATGTCAACGGTTATCGGATTCGTCTGGTCGGGTTCCTGAATAACCTTTAACACCTCATCAAATAAACTGTCGCCCAGGTTGTCCAGTTTTTTCTTACTCAGGCTATTACTGGTTTTCGGGTTGGATATTATGGTTAACACGATCTGAATTTTTTTCTTGATGCGTTCCTCCCGGTCTGACGCTGTGGTCTCTGCCGGATTCGCTGGTCCGGCTGCTGTTTCTTTTGATGGCGTTTCTATTTCTGCAACACTGCTTACTGGTCTTTCCGGGGGTAGGCTTTCGGTTTCCTGTTCGACAACATCTAAGCTTGGGTGTATGAAGCCCAATGTCTCTTCAGTGATAGCTTGCTGATGAGCCGGTGGTTGACTGGCGTGATGTGGTGGCTGTTTACACTCAGTTTCTTCAACCCGGAACGGCATAATAAGATAATGTTCAGCCAGCATATAGGGTCTGAAAACGTTAATCAGCCCTGGCGATGGTGAGGCTGAATAATAATGGTCTCCTCCGGAGTGAGCAATAAATAATAAACTGGTTATTCGTGCATCATTCGCGTCGCTATTAAACAGTGCTGGCTGTTTAGCCCTTAGTGTTTTAATCAGATTTGGCGTTAATTGACTGGCTTCATGAATACTGTGCTTATGTTTCTCAATATTTTGTTTTTTGGGATTGACTTTCAGCAAGATAATGGTTGTCCCGGTGACAATAGCCATTATGTGCAATAGAGAACTCCATCCGTAGTGGGCGGTATCATTGGGATTAGCTGCCGGATCGGCAATGAGTCGGCTCTTCAGCAGGTCATGGATGGATTTGCCCGGCTCCGGAAGGATCAGAGTATTCAGTTCCTCGTACTCAGGGGCGCTCAATCCGGCGTTGAGTGCACAGCCTATCCAGCAGTGGATTATATGCCTTACCATGTCAGGACGGATAACAACCTGCTCATGCGCAGTATTGTGGAGCGAGGTGCCCAGCAGAACATTATAGGTTTTCAGGAAGTTGGTTGCTGCTGCTCTGTTTTTATTCAGTCCACTGGCCAGGGACGCGTAAAAACAATTGCCATCTTTTGCCGTATTTTCCAGATCAAAATCATTTCTCAGTAAAATCATCAGTTCATTGAATGAGTAGGCCGTTTCATGCCTGCATTTATCGGAAGAAAGAATATTGATCAACGCCCTTTTTTCCTGGGATCTGGAATGTTTTAGCTGATAGGGTGAATCAAAAAAGCTGTGATATAGCTGATCAGCAGAGTAGATGTTCCTGATTAAAGTAATTGCTTCAACAAACCCACTATTCAGTGCCTTAAAGGGTTCTGACTTATGTAAACCCGGATTTTTTGGGTGATAGTAAAGGGTGAAAACGTGCTTCTCTATTTTTGAAAGAGTTATTGCGCTATTGAGTATGACTCTCAGTCTTTGATTGTCTTCTGTCGTTGTGATTAAATTGTCATGAAGTTTTGTCAACGACAAAAGGTCGAGAGCCAGATAACCCATTGTCGACAAAACAGGAATAGTACCTTTGTACTCTGTGCTTATATGGGTGGGGATTTTGATGACATAATCATCCCGGGTGAGGTCCAGTTGTTTCATCCATGTGGTTTTAACCGAGCATTCAATTTTGATCCAGGGTTTTCCGGTATGAAACAGGGTTAACTGCCCTGATAAAGGTGATAGCTCAGCATTATACGGTTGGTTACCAACAAGACGGAGGTTCGGGCTACAGTCTTTCCAGGGGAAATCTTCGCTAAACACAATTTGTTGCAGTCTTCGATTGAGTTGAATAAGCAGATTGTTGGTGGTTTTTTCATCATTCAACAGTATATCAATATCATTCACATTTTCATTGATACAAGTGTGTAGCAGGTCAATACCACAGGAACCAAAAATAACCAGTTGCTCCGGATGATCACAGTGAAAGTACATGATTTCCGTCAGCACTTCAAAGAAGATAGTCCGCTTGGTTGCTGCCAGAGAGGGTTGTGTTATTTTTGCCGCACTGGCTAACGGCAGGTCTTTTTGCGCGATTTCCGGGGGAGGGCTCGATGCTGCTCCATGCTCAGAAGTTGCTTGAACGGGTGAAGCAGGGTTTATTTCTTCGATTTTATAGCCGGTTAGCGGTTTTTCCAGCGAAGTATTTAACGGTGGCGTCTGATGATTTAATTGTGTCTCAACAGTATCGGTGCGAGCAGTACCGCTGGTGTTGACCCCGGTTAATAACGTTGCTGTTGACGCTGCATTATTTGACCCATTTGATACCTGCATTGTGAGACCTTGCCAACTTTACTTATTTAAAATACCTGAAAGGTCTAATCATAGCAGTGCAGGAAGGGGTAGTGACGAACTGGCAAGATTGGTAAAAAATAAACCCGGATGTTGAAACTCTCTGTTAAAGTTCTCAGTGCAATTGTCCAAAGCAGAATAGGAAGAAAAATGAAGCTTGCAATTATCAGTGGCAGTCATCGATTGGAATCCCAGAGTGAGCGGATCAGTCAGGTTTTGGCGAACCGTGTGCTTGAGCTTTCTCTGTTTGACTCGGTTGAGATTTTATCGCTGGCGGGCAACCCGCTTCCCCATTGGGATGAGTCTATCTGGCGTGGTGATGAGCAGTGGCAGGCCAGACTGGCACCCTGGAAACAAAAATTGCAAGAGGCGGATGCGCTGATTGTCGTGGCACCGGAGTGGAGCGGCATGGTACCGGCCGGGTTGAAGAACTTTTTTCTTCTCTTTGGTACCGCTGAGCTGGGCCATAAACCCGCATTGATTACTGCGGTTTCTGCCGGGCAGGGTGGGGCCTATCCTGTGGTGGAACTTCGTACCAGTAGTTACAAAAATTGCCGTATCTGTTATCTGCCTGATCATGTGATTGTCCGTCATGTCGGGCAGGTGTTCACTGGAGAGGATCCTGAAGGGGACAAACATTTGCAGGATCGGGTGGATTACTGCCTTAAACTGTTGAAGGCGTATTCAGCAGGGTTACAGCACGTCAGAGACAGTGGGGTTGTTGATCACAAGACATTCCGCAATGGCATGTAGCTGTGATGATATGCGGGAGACTGTTTTCGACAGCCTCCCGGTTCCCGCATTGCCTCACCATAGAATTCAATGGTTATCTCCCGCCTTGTTCAATTTCCTTTTGTTATAGAACTATTTAAGTCAACTTGTAGTCCATCATCGGGTCTGGGGTTGATCGGTGGTTGCTGTTTTTCATTTTTCTACAAAGGCATCTAAAGCCGATTATCAGGCCCTTTACCAGTCCGCCACATATCAATTCATCAGTTGAAGAGGTGCTCAAATGTCTGTTGGCAATGCTTCCCTGGCTCCCTTGCCCAATGTCTCATTTCCTGTCAGTGCTGAGGTACCGGGATCACCGGACGTTGGAACATTTCAATCCAAGTCTGTCGATTCAATCGACTCGAACTTGCCTCTGACCGAAGGGGATGTGGGTAAGGCAAGGATTTTATCTGAGATAGAAAAAGACGGCGGTAAATCAATACACGACAGATTACTGAAAAAGCTCCACCTGGATGCCACAGGCCCTGACAGTGACACCGTGGGTGAGCATGTTCGGGAGCGGCGCAGTGCTGATACCGGGCAACAGGATGTCTCACGCAGGTTGACTTCGGTTCCTGTCATTATTGATCCGCAAAGACCGCTGGGGCCTGAAGATCTTACGGCGGATGATTCGTACATGCGGGTAGGTGGCAGCAGGAAGCCGGATAGCTTAGAGGTCAAGATTGATCGGGATAACGAGGTTGTATTTCGAATGAAGCATCATGACTCTCACGGTAATGCCACGGTATCAGCAGATAACGATATTGGTGTCAGTCCCTGCTTTGTGCCCCGGGGGGAGGACGTCACTAATCCTGATCTGGGCAGGGCCATGGGGGTATTCCATGATCAGTATCAGTGCAGTAATCATTTGTCCTCATACGGTGAGCTGTCCCTTAAACTGCAAACCGGTGACGAACCCGTTGAGGGAACGCTGTTTTCGCTGGAGGAGACCGTTGATTCCAGGCTTTATAAGAGCGCTGATGGCTATCTGTCACACCTGACACCGGATGCGTCGGTGGCAACCTATGAAGCATTGAAAACAGAAGGGGTGACATGGGAAACAGGCAGTGTATCTCCCATTGCCCTGAGGGTCATGAGTCATGACGGTAAAAACTACCTGACGCTGCAGGCCAGCGCCTACTATGAGCAGTTTAATACCGGGAATCAGGAGTGCATGCCCTCATTTGCAGGGGCGGCCACCTCGCTCAATCAGGCGAAATGTTGTGATGGCGTTCAGGATGGTAAGTATCTTGCCGTGATGCCTCTGCCTGAAGGCTGGTTTGAAATTAAGTATCAGGTTCAAAAGAGTGTGTTTTCAACCACCGGGGGGGCATCTGGCGGGGAGGTGAAACTGTGGGTGGACGGTGAGTTAAAAGCAAGCGCCTTTTGTCGTAACGGTAATAATAACCAGTTGGTTTTTGGGGGGGGGGATCTGCGCCCCAAATTTGGCTTGTTTGATGTGTCGGCCAAAGAGCTGACGGCCAAATTCAAAAAAACCTCGTTTTCTGACTCCTTCCAGAGTAAGAGTGCTTATGAAGATAAATGGGCAAATTATGCAGGTCATCCACATGTCAAAGGCCAGTGTGACAGACCGGTTGGAGGGGCCGATGATGATTCAAGAAACCCATACTGCTAGTTGGAGGTTGGCTTAACCTGAACAACATTCGGGTTGTTGGCCGGGGGCTACCACCCATGGCCCTTGCCGATTGGTCTAAAAATTTCCGATTTTTTATCCTCAATTTTCTGCCATCCCCGCTAAGGGCGCTTTTCTACACCAGACCAGACAATGAGGTGATCTATGGAATCAATTAGCAGGTTTTTTGGATTGTCCTCCTATCAGCGATTTGATCAACCCGGTTCTGCCAATTCCAGAGCAAGCTTTGCCAATCCCTACAATGAGCCCGAACCACTGGCGGCCTGCAGGGTCGGTGATCTCGGCCGTCTGGATAGGGAACTGCAAAAGCACAGATCTATTGTTTACCAGGATTACCGATCCAAAAAATCCGGGGATATCGTTTCCTTGCTGGTTATTGCAGTTGCTGGAAGTCATGTTGAGCTGGCTCGACTACTGATCGGTCAAGGGGCTTATGTTGACTATGTCACTAAAGATGGGTTCACGCCGCTCAGATATGCTGTGCAAGCAGGTCATGTTGAGCTGGCCCAGCTGCTGATCGGCAAAGGGGCTTGTGTTAACCAGGCTGGTAACAAAGGGTACACGCCGCTCTATGATGCTGCGACAAAAGGGTATGTTGAGCTGTCCCGTCTGCTGATCCACGAAGGGGCTGATGTTAACCTGAAAACTAAAAAGGGGTACACACCACTCTCTACTGCTACGGAAAAAGGGCATGTTGAGCTGATCCGGCTGCTGATCGACAAAGGGGCTGATGTTAACGTGGCTACTTATAAGGGGACTACGCCGCTCTATTTTGCAGTTAAGGAGGATAATGATGAGGTGGCCCGGCTACTGATTAGCAAGGGGGCTAATGTTAACCTGAAAACTAAAAAGGGGTTCACACCACTCTCTCATGCTGCGGAAAAAGGGTATGTTGGGCTGATCCGGCTGCTGATCGACGAAGGGGCTGAAGTTAACGTGGCTACTTATAAGGAGACTACGCCGCTCTATTTTGCAGTTCAGGAGGATAATGATGAGGTGGCCCGGCTACTGATTAGCAAGGGGGCTAAAGTTAACCTGGCTACTGAAGACGGGTCCACGCCGCTCTCTTATGCTGCGGAAAAAGGGTATGTTGGGCTGACCCGGTTGCTGATCAACAAAGGGGCTGATGTTAACCTGGCTACTAAAAAGGGGGCCACGCCGCTCTTTTATGCAGCTCAGAATGGTAATAATGAGATTGTCAGACTCTTATTAGCTAATGGAGCAGACCCAGAGAAAAAATTGAAAATATTGAACTTGGGGCGTTATTCTTTCACCAAGGCACCTCTTAGTGCCGCCCTGGTCAATCGCGGAGACAAAGAAACTGTGAAAATGATAAAAAAAGCCATAAGAGAAAGAAAAATCCATTCATCCAGTGAATGCTCATCATTGCGTGCTGGTCAAAATGCTTCTTACGGTGCAATTCGATAAGCGGGTATCAGTTGTGTTGACCGGCTTCCAGCTCATCAAAAAAACCTAAGTAGCTAACCATATGAAATCATATATTTCTGACTCCTTGTTCAGGCACTCTGCTTCGTTACAACTGCGGTCACATAGCTATGGCTATGCTCCCTCCGTTGTGCCTCGCATAGCACCTGCCCAAGTAGCCAGAAATATATGATTTCATATGGCCAGCTACTTACCAATCGAAAGTTCGATGGGTATTTCTCTATGCTGATTATTGAACGTACTCAAACACCTTTACGACTCGTGAGACTCCGTAGGTATTGGCGGCAATCGATACGGCCTCCTGTG
Organism: Endozoicomonas sp. ALE010; assembly: GCF_049310165.1. Taxonomy (NCBI): domain Bacteria; kingdom Pseudomonadati; phylum Pseudomonadota; class Gammaproteobacteria; order Oceanospirillales; family Endozoicomonadaceae; genus Endozoicomonas; species Endozoicomonas sp. ALE010. The sequence continues at coordinate 65,298 of NZ_JBLYNV010000012.1, forward strand.
CCATTTTGGGAGTAATGAGTCCCATCAGATAAACCGTTCCCTGTTCTGTATTGATTTTGATTCTGTCAGCGACAACGGCTTCATTGGTCACCATTGAGGTTTTGATTTTGGTGGTTAACCAGCTGTCGTTACTTTGCACCAGGATATCGGCGTTCGGGCCAATTTCCAGCTCATTGTAGACTTGACGGACCTTTTCCACCCTCTGTGCAGTCTGACCAGCCAGCCTTTTCAGGTTTGCGTTGGGAACCTGGCCAATAAGCAAGACAGTACCGTTAAAGCTGATCACCTTGACTCTTGACCCTCTCAGGGCCGGATCTGCCTTGTTAATGTTCACAGCGGTGACGGTTTCAATGGTCTGGTCATCTACCCAGGACCCCCAGGTCCGTTTGCTGTTATCAATGTTGACAGGCTCTTCGTTAACGGAGTCAATCAGCGCGGCGCAACCACTTAACAAGGTCAGTAATCCGGTGAGCAGACAGGTGGAGAGCGCAATGCCGATAGGTTTCATGATGACCCTCATGCATAGTGAAAAATTAAGGTTTGCCAGGTTATTCAGCGGAAAACAGGAACTCATCAATCAGATCGCACAGGCAATGAATAACCAGGGTATGCACTTCCTGTATGCGCTGTGGGCTTATGTCGGGCACCCTGATTTCCACCTCTTCCGGGTGGAGCAGGCGCGCCATGTCGCCACCGTCTTTGCCGGTCAGGGCGATCACCTGAATGTTCCTGTCATGGGCGGCCTGTATGGCCTGAACCATATTGGGGCAGTTGCCGTGGGCTGAGATGGCCAGCAGTATGTCACCTTCATGACCCAGTGCCCGTATCTGTTTAGAGAACACTTCGTTGTAACTGGAATCGTTAGCGATGGAGCTCATGGTCAGGCTGTCTGCGCAAAGTGACAGGGCTGGCAGGGCAGGGCGTTCACGATCAAACCGGTTAAGCAGCTCAGAAACAAAGTGCTGGGCATCGCCGGCTGCGCCGCCATTGCCACAGGCCATGATTTTTCCCTCGTTCAGCAGAGATTGAACCATCAGCTCTGCGGCGTCGGCAATGAGCGGAGGGAGCGTATCGGCCGAGCGGATTTTGGCGTCGATGCTGTCGGAAAAGTGTTGCGTTATACGTTCATGCATGCCTGAAACCTTGAAATGAAAACCATCCGGTTTTCTTTCTTCTGAAGTCGCTCTTCTGAACAGCGATCAGAAGATTTCTCTGCTTCTAAGATCATTTCTTAAAAAGCACTTTTAATCCATTTTAAGCTGTTTTGCCCTGTGCCGTCATGATTGTCAATGGATATTGCATCAAATCGACAGATCCTGTGGCTGTGCTGGCGGTATTTTTGCAAATAAACGGCGGCGGTCTTGCGAATTTTCTGTTGCTTGGTTCGGTCAATTGAGCTGGCGGCATTACCGAATTGGACATGGCTTCGGGAGCGAACTTCGACAAAAACCAGGGTGGCATGGTCCAGCATAATCAAATCCACTTCACCGGCTTTGCAGGCAAAATTTCTATGCAAAAGGGTCAGTCCCTGCTGCTGCAAAAACAACAGGGCGCTTTTTTCTGCCTCGGCACCCTTTCTGCTACTAAGGTTGAGCTTCCAGGGCATAGAGGGCGGAAGTAGTGGTGGTTGCTGGTTTGGTCACTCTGTTTTTCACAGAGGTGACACGTTCCGGGGTTTTGGGCTTCACGATAGGGAGTGGCGTGAGTCGGCCATTCCTGAATATTTGCCACGAGAGTTCACGACGGACTTTTCCACTCGGAGCAATACTCAATGATCCGGTCATTCCCGGCAGTTGGCTGCCTTGCAGGTTTGCCAGTTGCTGGAGTCTTGGGTAGAGCCTGTAGGCATCGGCACCCAGCGCGTAAAGTGTGCCCAGTTGGCCTTTGGATTGTTGCCACAGGGTATTGATCTGTTGTTCCAGCGGGTCTGGTGTTCCGGGAATTAACCACGGCATGACAGGAACCCGAATCCCGTCCATATCCTGATCCTGACTGGTATTGGTAATGCCTGAAAATGCGCTGGATGTTGCATAGACCGGAACATTGCGCGCGTATTGATAGGCCAGGGCAGGTTTGATCTGTCTTGCTTCCTGGGGGCTGGCACCAATAAAGACCATGTCCACGTCCTGGCGTCGACGAGCCTGGAATCCCAGCTCTTCACCCAGAACACGGTTCAGCTGTCTGGCTCTCGCTTCGCTTTGATCGGTGTGCAACAGGCTGCCAGCCAGGGTACTGAACTGGGTTTGCGGGTCAAATTCGCCGGAGCCGACAACTTTACCGCCGAGCTCTGCCCATCGGGCCGTAAAAGTGGCGTTGATTTTCTTGCCCCACTCGGTGTTCGGCGTAATGATAATGGCCGTCATGTGTCCATCCAGTTTGCCTCGTTCAGCGGCCATAATGGCTTCATCTTCTGCCGAGAGCCCGAATTGGTAGAGACCCGCACGATACCCGGCCGGTGTTGCCGAGGTGCCATCAACGGACAGCGGGTCGGCTGCGTCCTCAATATAGTTCAGCGCCAGAACCGGGATACGGTTGGTAACATCACTGTTGATCGCTTTTACCCGGCTTTTACTCAGAGGGCCAATAATCAGCTGTGCTCCCTCCTCAATGGCCCGGGTGGCGAGATCGTTGATATCGGTGTCCTGGGTATTATAAAACTGAAGTTCCGGGAGAGGTTCTCCGGACCCCATGGCTTTATAGTGAGAGGCCAGCAGGCCGTCTCTAAGGGCTTCACCGACCTTGCTCAGCCTTCCGGACAGGGGCAATAGAAGAGCGATTTTGTCAGGACGCCTGGTTGAGCTGCTCTTCAGGGTTTCAAAGTCCCCGGGCAGATACTTGTGCGCCGGATGGGATGACCAGTCCCGCTTCCACTGTTCAAGTCCGGCCAGTTGCTGATCCAGGCTGCGACCGGTTTGATAGATTATGGCCAGGGCCAACCAACCTTTCAGTTTTTGTGACTTTTCCTGTTGATACAGGCTGTCGAGCCGCTCTGCCGGGACATGCAGGAGTGTCTGCCAGAAACTGTCGTAATGGGGTTCACGTTCTGCTTCTGTCAGGTAGGGGCCAGCCAGCAGCCACTCATCCAGGGAAGCCTGATATTCACCAAACCTGGCATAGGCCAGTGCTTTCAGAGTATGCGCCCGGGCATTAATGGCAGTGCTGTTACTGACAATAACCGCCTCGCGATCAAGCCACTCAAACACCGCCCAGTCCTGACTGTTGATCTGGGCAATTTGAGCCTGCTGAACCGCCAGTTCCGCCTGGATTGGCTTGGGCAGTTGCTGGTACGGCATTTGATCCAGAATCTGCTGTGTGCGGGTCGGTTCCTTACTCATAAGCTCTCTGGTGATGGCAAGCGTCCGGGTAGCTCGCTCCGGGTAACTGAGTCGCGCTGCCTCGGCCAGCTGCTGGTCGATGCTTTTGATCGATTTTGCGATTGGCACAAGTGGGCTTTTGGGCTGTGATGAGCAGGCAGTCATCAGTGCAGGAATCAGCGCAGCGATAGCAATGGCTGCCAGCTTTCGGGGCAGGCTGTTACTCAGAGCGGTTGTATAAGTCATCATTTGCAGTCGTGGGCCAGGGGGGCTTTATTAGTAGCTTCGATTGTACACAGGCCATGGAATCGACACTATAGGTTATGGCTATTGTTGGTTCGAATTTATTTAACGTGAGTTCGACGCTCAGAAAGCCATCGGTACACGTTCTGTTAGTGTAGAAACATCAATATGATGCTGTCAGCCCCTTTGGCTTCATGTTCTTTCTCACTTTCGTTACCAGATTTAAGCCTTTCTCTTTCAACCAAGCCACTAACTTTTCTGAAATATAATCCTTATACCCATAGAGCCAGCCGGTTAAATCTTCAATGAGATCTGGTACTGGCTTTCGGTTGTCTGTGTTAGCCGTAGTCAAACAGAAAGTGGGATATGGAACTCGAATTACCGGATGGCGTGATCCTCCACATGCGACGCTGATCATGTTTTTCCCGGAATCACAGGTACTGCATCTGGAGTAAGCGCCTGGAGCAAGGGCAGTTCCATTCTCATCCTGATCATGTCGCCAGGCAGTTACTCGCATTAACGGATCTTAAAATGATTATTGATGGCATTGATACCCGCTCAGTCCGTTACCACAAGCGTTATGTAAAATCTGATATATCGGCCAGCAAACATTCTGAATAGTGTCTACAGTCAAACGCTATGACTCTTTTGGAAAAAGCACCTGTGCCTGCCACTCAGCTTTCTCACCTGCAACAGCTCCAGGCGTTGTTGCATGAACAGAGATCTGTCGCTGAGTTCCTGAAACAGGAAAACGCATCTCTCAAACATCAGCTGGACTGGTTTAAACAACAGTTGTTTGATGAAAAGTCTGAAAAACGGTTGATCGACAATCCGAATCAATTTGCATTTGGCGAGATCCTCCAGGGCGTTGGATCTGAGCAGCCACCAGAAATGGAAACCATTACCTGCGAGCGCAGAAAAAAATATCGACCTGATGGCTGTGTCACTGACCAGGGGTTACGCTTCACAGAAGGCGTACCGGTTGAACTGATTCATATCCCTGCACCTGAAATGCAGGGTAAAAATGCTGACCAGTATGAAACCATTGATTACAAATACACTCACCGTCTGGCGCAGAGGCCAGGCAGTTACGTCATCCTGAAATACCAGCGAGATGTCGTTCGCCACAAGGCAGACCAAACCCTGAGCACGGCAGCAGCACCCTCCGGCCTGTTTGATCGTAGCTTTGCCGATGTAAGTTTTATTGCTGGCACGCTGGTTGAGAAATATCGTTACCATCTGCCTCACCTAAAAGAAATTGAAGGTGTGTTACTTACCAACTGCTTATGAGAGATAACATGGATATTCTTCGGACAGGTTTGAATACAATGTCAATGGGCGATCATATGCCTGTAAACTCTCCCCAAAGTGATAAGGGCTCAAATGCAGGCGAGGGTATATCTATTCCAGAGATGCAACAAAATGCGGAGTCGTCTTTTCTGAAGTCTCGCACAATTGTTAGCGTAAATTGTGAAAATAAAGTTGAACAGCCATTAAAAACGATGGCTGAAGGCAGCCGCAAAGAGGAAGATACTCTAGAGAGGGTACACTCACCCGCTTCATATTATTCGTTAGCCTCCTGCCCTTATCCATTTATCAAGGAGAATGCCATATCTGGATATTGTTTTGACATAGATGGTGTTCAGTATGAAAGCTTAGAGCAAGAAAAAGCTTTTCCCCTTTTAACTGAATCAGCGATCATTGGCGACATTCCTGAAAAGAATAAGACTTTGTATCAACAATGTTTTGAGTCCAGGATTGTACAAATATTGCAAAAAGGTGTTGCAGGTTGTATCTCATACAGGCAAACGGACAAAATACGTAATTGGTGGGGATCTGGTGAGGTAACTCTTGGAGCGAGTTGTCATATGCTAGCTAATTATTTGGCATTCGGGATAAATTATTACGACGATATCGATCGTACCCATGCACAATGGGAGGACTGGTATATGTCTTTGCCAGAGGCAAAAACACTCCCCTTCGACCCGGCAAGCCCCCTAAAGGGCGATATTGTCCAGTTTTGTGAAACCTCTGTTGATGGCGTTGTTAAACCAATACACTCTCAATTTTATCTCGGGAACTCGTTGTATATATCTGCATTTGGTTGTCTGTCAAATATAGCGATTCATAAGCTCGAGGAAAGTATCAGTAGATATAGTGAACAATTCAACACGATTCGCATTGTCAGAAGAGATAAAACAGAGATCGATCCAGTCCCTGAGTGGATTAACTGTCCTCAATCTGACTCATTTTTTCCTTTGATAGCCAGGTTTGTCGAAAGATAGAGTCATATATGGTCTGCCACGCATTGCAAGGAAATGTTTCACATATTCCCTGATCTGTCGTTCACTCAGGTTGTTATGCAGTGGTAGCAATTCCTCACGGGCCAGATAAATTTTACCCAGTTCCGTACGAAGTTCCGGGTAATCTACCCACCCTGTGGTTAAAGTCCTGTTCAAGCTGGAGCCTCTGTTGGCGTCTCGCAATAAGCCTCTATATCGTTCCAGTATTGCTTTTCTATCCAGTCACGGGCGGCTCGCTCCCTGTTATTGGCAGGAATCAGTTTTGCCTGAGGCCGACAGGCATGGAACCAGCACAGAGAGTGTTCAAATAGCGTGTCGAACTGACGGTTATTAATCTGTGATCACAATGCATACCCAGCGGGGCCGGTGGTTAATCATGTCCCGGATGGCTCCCGGAGGGGGATCGATCAGGTTAAGTGGTATCAATTGTCAGGTTTGCTTACTTCTTCGTCACTCAAGTTTTGGTAATGACAAAGTAAGATACTCCAAATGCCCAACCATTGTTGGGTTGTGACAGCTATTCAGGGAAGACAATATGGGTGTTGCTATCAGTGAAGGTTATGTGCAGTTTTCCGGTCGTGATGCTGCATCCTGTATCTACAATACCGGCAAGGGATTGGGCAGGCTTAAAGGATTTGCCTATTGGCTGTTTCGCTGGAAAGTGACGGTGCCGGAATCCGATTTGGTCCAGCAAATCTGGGATTTGCGTGATGCCAGATTTATCAAGTCTTACCTGGACAGCAGGCGCGTAACATTGGTGGGTGAAAACCACTTCAATACCTTGCCAAAGCAACAGTATCACAATAGCTGTGCGGCAAGGTGCCTGCAGCAAGCAGCTTATGAGCTTGGTATAAATCAAATACCCAACAATAGACTCTATCAATTTAATGGTCAGTCCATTCTGGACAGAAGTGCTGAGGCGGCGATTTATGCAATTACCGGCAGGCTTGTCAGTGGTAATGGGGAGTTGCAGCCTGATCTTCTTGGAGACCTGAATAACGGCCCTGCTTCTGGTCCGGTGGGTATCAGGAATGCTACCAGACTGCTTGGGCTTGATAGTCGCTTATATTGCTCATCATGGCTTACCGAGTGGTATTTCGGGCAGAGAGATCCTGTATGCTGGAGAGAAATTAAAAAATATTGTCCGGTGCATCGCACTTCACCGCCGAGGTTGTGCCGGAATGAGCGGCTGCTTGTACATGTTTGCAATTACTCAATGCTCGGTCTGGATGATCATGGTCTCAAAGTCAGGCGGGATCACTATATTATGCAGCGGCCAGATGGCAGTTGTTATAATCCGGACACAGGAATCAACTACCCTTCCGTGAAAGCCTACGCCAGGCGAACGGGAATAAGGCCCAGTGGTGTTTATATGCTGGTCAGCGATAAAGATTCCTATGCAACACTGCCTACCCTTAAAAGCAGGGCAGGTAATGTTGGAACAGGCAGGGGGACTTTTGCTGCTGGTGGTTAAAACTAAACGCTTCTAATACCTCCTTGTTATCCGGGCAGGAATTTTCGACTCTCCTGCACTCAATCCCAGCTGAGAACAAAAAATATTTCTTTCGCGCCACCAGCCTCCCCGTTCATATTCCCTGACCACCGCATCCGGAGTGACCGGCTGGCCATTCAACAGCAGATTTCTCAGGCAACATGCCTCTTTGAAGCGTGCCAGTTCCAGTGTTGCCCCGACTGACTGATAATTCTTAACCACTTCATCCGGAGTGATCGTCTGGCCATTCAAGGGCAGATGTCTCAGGCAACATTCTGCCTTGAAGCGTGCCTCCTCCAATGTGGCCCTGACGGCCCGGAAACCCTTAACCACCGCATCCGGAGTGACCGGCTGGCCATTCAGCGGCAGCCTCCTCAGGCAACATTCTGCTTTGAAGCGCGCTATCCCCAGGGGTGCCTTGGCGGCTTGAAAACACTTAACCACCAAATCCGGAGTGACAGGCTGGCCATACATTGTCATCCTCCGCAGGCAGCATTCCGCTATGAAGCGCGCCAGCGGCAGTGCTGCCCCGGTTGCCTGATAACCCTTAACCACCGCATCCGGTGTGACCTGTTGACCATGCAACGGCAGTCTTCTGAGGCAACATTGATCCAGAAAGCGCGCTATCGCTAATTTGTACTTATGATTTCGGTCTGGCATCCGGGTGAATTCCTGAATGACCTGATCCGGAGTAATCTTTCTTCTGTTACATCGCATGTTCCGTAAGCAGAGCTTTTGCAGGAAGAAGCCGCTTCTAAGAGAACTGGTGTCCATTCCATAAACGGTAAGTACATCAGCCGGGGTTATTTTACGTTTTTGTAATGGTTTTTTTTCCCAAAAGGCATCCTCAACATCTTTGCCATCCGGGGGAACGGTGGCACCTCCATAATACTGATGGCTGGTGACTCTTTTACCGTTAAAGGTACTTTCGAAGCGGTCAGGAAACCGGCTTGAACCGGCTTGTTGATCAACCCGGCTGGCAGGCCCCGGGTGATAGTAAGCTGAGGCTGTTGCTTGCAAAATAATCCCCTGACTACAAATAACGACATTTGACCTCAATATAACTGTCAGGTTCCATTTATTTTGTGCTGGGGAAGGGCATCAAACATACCACTCTTTGCTACAACAAAAAGTGGTTAATGAGCGGTAGTCTATTTCTTTAAGTATCATTATCGATATTTTAACTGGCGTTACTTTCATGAAATCATGAAATACTTAATGTTAACTGAGATTTTGCAGACAATGGCAGATGAGAATAAAAAAAATCTCGATCGTGCAACCAGCCTCCCCGTTCATATTCCTTAACCACCTCATTCGGTGTGACCAGCTGGCCATTCAACGGCAGACCCCTCAGACAAAATTCCGCCTTGAAGTGTGCCAGCTCCCGGGTTGCCCTGACGGCCCGGTAACCCTTTACCACCTCATCCGGTGTGACCAGTTGGCCATTCAACGGGAGTTGCCTCAGGAAACAGGCCGTTTTGAAGCGCGCTATCCCCAGTTTACCTTCCAGACTATTCGGGAATTGCTTGTCCAGCTCATTCGGTGTGAACTGCTGGCCACTCAACGGCAGGCCTTTCAGGTAACATGCCGCTCTGAAGTACGATAACTCCAATTTGGCCTGAAGTGCCTGATAGTGCTTAATCACTGTATCCGGTGCAACCTGCTGGCCACCCAACGGTAAGCCCCTCAGGCAGCATTCCGCTTTGAAATACGCCATTCTCAGTTTGCCATCCGGACTCACCGGGAAACCCTTGACCACCTCATCCGGTGTGACCTCCTGGCCATTCAACAACAGCCCCCTCAGGCAACATTCCGCTTTGAAACGTGCCAGCTCCAGTGTCGACCTGGCGGTCTGAAAATCCTTAACCACCTCATCCGGCATGACCTGCTGGCCATTCAACGCCAGGCCATTCAGGCAACATTGCTCTTTAAAGTGCATCGCCCCCAGTTTGCCTTCCGGACATTCCGGGAAATCCTTCATCACCTCATCCGGTGCAACTTTATGGCCATTCAACAGCTGGCCCCTCAGGCAACACTCTGCTTTGAAGCGTGCCAGTTCCAGTGGGGCCCTGGCGGACTGATAATCCTTAACCACTGAATCCGGTTTGACCTGCTGACCATTCAACGCGAGGCCCAAAAGGCAACATTGCCCCTTAAAGCTGGCCAGTTCCAGTATTAATTTGGCGGCCTGAAAGTCCTTAACCACCGCATCCGGTGTGACTGGCTGGCCATTCAATGGCAGGTTTTTCAGGCAACATTCGGCTTTGAAGCGCACTAATTCCAGTGTTGCCCTGATTTCCTGAAAGTCCCTGGCCACCTCATCCGGTGTGACCTGCTGGCCATGCAACAGCACCCCCCTCAGGCAACATGTCTCTTTGAAGCGTGCTTTGCCCAGTTTGCCTGCCGGGCTGTCCGGGAACTCCTTATCCACCTCATCCGGGGTGACATGATGGCCATGCAACGGCAGACCTTTCAGACAACATTCTGCTTTGAAGCGCACCAGCTCCAGAGTTGCCCTGGCTGCCCGAAAATCCTTAACCACCGCATCCGGTGTGACATGCTGACCATTCAACGTCAGGCCCCTGAAACAACAATCCTCTTTGAAGCGTGCCTGGTCCAGTGTCGTATTGGCTTCCTGAAAATCCCTGGCTATTGCCCCCGATGCAAGCTGCTGGCCATTTAAAGACAAGCCCTTCAGGTAACATTCAGCTTTGAAACGTGCCAGCTCCAGTACTGCCCCGGCGGTCTCATAATCCGTAATCACCTCGTCCGGTGTGACCTGCTGGCCATTCAACGGCAGGCCTTTCAGGTAACATGTCTCTTTGAAGCGCGCCAGCTCCAGTGTCGCATTGATGGCCAGATAACCCCTGGCCACTGTATCCGGCGTGACTTGCTGGTCATCCAACGCCAGCCCTCTCAGGTAATATTTCTCGTTGAAGCGCGCTACCCCCAGTCTGCCTTCCGGACTATTCGGGAAACCCTTAACCACCTCATCCGGTGTGACTTCCCTGCCATTTAACGGCAGGTGGTTCAGGCAACATTCCTGCTTGAAACGGGCTAACTCCAGTGTGGCATTGGCCGCCTGATAACCTTCAACCACCGCTTCCGGTGTGACCTTCTGGTTATTCAACAACAGACCTCTATGGCAGCATTCCGCTTTGAAGCGTGCTATCGCCAATGCCTGCTTGTTGCTTTGAACTGGTTCCCGGTTGAGTTCTTGCATGACCTGGTCTGCGGTAATCTTTTTATTGCCATGTAGAATGTTCTTCAAGCAAAGTTTTTGCAGGAAGAGGCCAGGCCTTAGAGAGCTCTTGTCATATTTATAATAAGCTTGAAGCACCACCGCCGAGGTCACATGACGCCCGTTTAATGGTTTTCTTTTCCAAAAGGCGTCCTCAATCCATTTGCCTTCATCCGGGGCAGTGGTTTTCCCTCTGTTAGACTGAAGATTTGATATTCTTTTACCGATAAATGTGCTGCCGGAGGGGGCAGGAATCCCGTTGGAACCGGTTTGTCGACCAACCCGTAAAACAGGCTTTGGGTGAGAGTAGGTTAATGCTGTCGCTTTCAAGATAAACCCTGCACACTTGGCTATAAACACCGCCTTTCGACCTTAATATGATTATTTGGTTCCATTTATGGTGTTGTGGGGGGAGGGGTAAACATCCCTCTATATCCAAAAAGTTGCTGCTGAAGATCATCAAGCAAGCGGCCAATATTCTTTTCTTCGTTCAGCGTAATGATAACAACGCTCATCGGCATATCAGTCATGTGAATGTCCTGTTCACTCATGTGTTTATCGATATGCGTAGATTACCCATGGACGTGTAAAAAAAGGGTGAAAGGAATTGGAAAATATTCAAGAAAAACCGATTTCGGCCAGACAGCCGCGTCCCGCATGGTTGGCAAGGGTAAACGTCCAGCCATAACGACGGGCCAGATCATCGACAATCAACAGGCCAAGCCCGTGCCCGTTTTTACGAGGAATGTCGCCCAGTCCGGGGCCGTCATCTATCACCTGTACACCCTCCCTGCTGACCTGAATGGTGATTTCCCCATCAGGTGTTATGGCTACCGCGTTACGAATCAGATTACCCAGCACCATATTCAAGACAGCAGGTGTCGCGCGAATTTCCGGTTCGTCAGTAAAGGTAAGGACAGTACGCAGCTGTTTACCTCTGGCAGCCGAAGCATTGACTGCGATAATGGCCTCTATCTCCGTTTTGGTCACTGTACGCAACGGCGCATCATCCATATTGCGCTCGTAACGCACCATAGCCAGCAGCGCATCAACCATGGTACCCATCTGCTCGATAGCATCGGTGATGCGCGTTACCTGTCGTTCCTGAAATGCTGTTTTCTCGCCACGGGACAGCAGTTTCGCTGCCCCCTTGGCAACAGTCAGCGGTGTCCGCAGTTCATGGCTGGCATAGCGGGCAAAGGCCTGCTCCCGCTTCAGGGTCTGGTGCAGATCAAGACGGTACTGATTCAGATGGCGCGTTAACGTTTTGAACTCATCAGCAGCCAGGCGGGAGACGGTAAACTCGGCGTTGGAATCACCGGTCTGCCTTTCCAGCTGTTCGGCAATGGCATTCAGTGGCGCGATCAGGTTTTTGGAGAGCCGGTAGAGCAAAATACCAAACAGAGCCATTAGCAAAAAGACCAGACAGATAACGATCGAACTGATAGAGATGATTTCCCACTTGCCCAACTCAACGCTGTCAACTTTTGATACCAGCACCAGATCGTGCTTGCCGTCTTGATCGGAGTAACTGCCTTTGTAAAGCAGATCGCCGCCAGCACCATTAAGCGCAGCGACCTCTCTCAAGTGATGCCTTTCGTTACGAAGTACTACCTGATAAACCTGCGGCAACAGAGACATATCGTTGTATGCCACGGTCTGGACATCGAGCGTGATTTTGCCACTTTCCCCCGTCTGAAAGCGTGCAATCGCTTCATCACGATCAATCAGCATGCGCCGTTCACTCACCCGATCCTCCGACCAGCGCAACGCCCAGTGCACCATGCTGAAAGTGCCGATACCGACAAAAATCGAGATGGCAGCAAAAAAAGCGGCCAGACGACCGGTCATGGTTTTGGTGCTGACCAGATAACGAATGGGCATCACACTTCCTCTAACCGGTAGCCGACCTTGGGAATGGTCACTAACATCGGCGTGGCAAAGGGTTTGTCCAACTGGCTGCGCAGTTGATAGATATGGCTTCTCATAACATCACTGCCGGGTTCGTCATCATCGTCCCAGAGTTTTCGGGCTATCTCCTGGCGGGTAACAACTTCTGGTGCCTGCTGGCAGAGAAGCTCCAGTATTGTGTAGGTGGTCGGGTTCAACGTCAGTAACTGACCATTGCGATAGGCCTGCCGCGTCTTCTGATCGATATCCAACGATTTGAAGGTAATCGTGGAGGGCGCGGTTTTACCGTGGTAACGGCGGATCAGCGCATTCATGCGCGCCTCCAGAATCTCAAGATCAAAGGGCTTGGTCAGGTAATCATCCGCCCCGTGCCTGAAGCCGTTTAGCATATCCTCCCGATTATCCAGCGCGGTCAGCATCAATACCGGCGTACTGTTGCCCGCATCGCGCAGTTTGTTGCAGACAGTAAGGCCATCCATCCGGGGCAACATAAGATCAAGCAGGATCAGATCAAACTTCTCGGCCATCGCCAGCTGCAAACCCTGCTCGCCATTATCGGCATAGTCCAGCTCAACACCCAGGCTCTCAAAGTAATCAAAAATAACACCTGCCACTTCACGGTTATCTTCAATCAGCAGTATTCTTTCCACTGGCCGCTCCACAATAAAAACCAGAATAAAAAAAGGGACTCAACTATTGAGTCCCCGCATAAAGATCAACGATCAGGCCTTACCAAACTGCCGCTGTTTAACCAGCAGGTAGAGGGAAGGAATCACAGTCAATGTTACCATCATCGAGATCACGCAGCCCCAGCCAACGACCAGCGCCATGGGCGACATGTAGTTATCGTAGCCGCCGAGGCCATAGGCCAGGGGGGTCAGACCGGCAACAGTGGTCACCGTTGTCAGCAAAATAGGACGTACACGGCTCTGGGTACCCTTGATGACAAACTCCACCATATTCGCCCTGGTGCACGCCTGCTCGGTCTCCATCAGGTGCCATACCAGCACCAGGCTGTTGTTTACCATAATACCGATCAGGGCGATCATACCGATAATGGCGAAGAAGCTCAGTACCTGACCATGGATGAACAGGATAAACAGCGCACCGCAGATACCCAAAGGAATAACAGACAGTACGATCAATGTTTCGAAGACACGGTCAAACAGCAGCAACAGCAGTAGCAGGATGCCAAACAGGGCAAAACCGATAGCAACAGAAAATCCTCGCTCCGCCTCCAGAGTTTCCAGAATCTGGCCGGTAACGATAATACTCGCACCCTGATAATCGGTGCTCATGTTAGCGGTAGCGAACCGGGTCTGCACCTGATCAAAGACCGCCACCGGATCGGTTATGGTGGTATCCAGACCCGCCGAAACCCGAATTACCCGCTTGCCGTTGTAATGGTCGATACCAGCCAGAGCATCGGTAAATTCCCAGCGTACCAGCTTGCGCAAAGGTATCAGCTGGTTATTCTTGCCGCGCACCAGCAATTCATCCAGCTCGGTCAACAGTCGATCATTGTCGTCAAGCGCCACACGAAAGTGAACCTCTTCCTCACCGTTGAAGACCCGCGTCACGCGCTGGCCATCAATAGCGTACTTGATAATATCTCCGACCTGCGTAGCGCTGATACCGTAATAGTTGAGCCAGTCGTACTGCAACACTGCCTGCGCCTGTGGTGATGGTGCATTGAGATCTCGCCGTACCCGATGACTGCCGGGTATCTCCTGCAAAAATGCCACCAGGCCATTGGCCAGCTTCTCGCGGCCTTCGTCACTGCCGCCGACAACCCGCAGGTCTACCGGACGACCAGCTGGCGGACCACCGCCATCGACATCAAACTCGATCTGGGCAAGGCCGGTAATACTCTCGGCCTGCTTCTCCCAGTCGGCAACGATCTGCTCGGCACTGCGATCGCGCTGGTTGGCCGGTACCAGGGAGACACCCCAGGTGCTGGCCGGTGTTCCGACCTGACCGTACCAGGCCGCCACTTCCGGGGTATTCTTGATAATCTTTTCCAGTGCCCGGGTCTCTTTCCAGACTTCATCCAGGGAAAGTTCAGTATCCGCTTCCGCTTCCATCTCGATAATGTAAGCACCATCGACCGGGAAGAACAGATAGGTCAGACTCTGGTACGAAACCACCCCCAGACCAATAATGGTGGCCACCATAACCGGCAGGAAAACAGCACGCTTGCGAATCAGGCTGGCAACGATGGTATTCAGCCACTTAAGCTGTCTGGATCCCTCTTTGGCAACCGCCTCTCCCTGCTTGAACACGCCTTTCAGGTGTGCCGGAATAAACAACAGTGCATCAATAAACGAGAAACAGAGGGCGATAATGACGGTGAGCGGAATCACATACATCATCTTGCCACTGTTACCGGGCAGGAACAGCAGCGGCACAAAGGCAATCATGGTGGAAAGCACGCTGGCCAGCACCGCTGGAAAAACGCTTTTTATACCTTCGGTGACGGCACGTTCCAGCTCGTAGCCCTCTTCCACCAGTGCCACTATACGATCACTGACCACGACCGCGTCATCGACAATAATGCCGATAATCAGGATCAGTGCAGACAGGGTAAAGACATCGAGAATCTGACCAAAGGCCGGCAACACTGCCAGGGTACCGAAAATACAGACCGGGATAGATATTGCCACCCACAGGGCGATCCGCTTTCTCAGGAACAGTGCCAGAGTTACCAGCACCAGACCGAGGCCAATCAGACCATTACTCTGTACAATCGAGGCTTTCTCCTGAATCTCGTTAGAGAGATCAAAGCCGACACCCAGCGTATAGTTCTTGCCCAGCAGCTCCTGCTCTTTCGCCAGCAGATTGCGGACGTTTTCAGCCGTACTCAGTACATCGCCACTCTCATTGGTGCGCAGGTCGAAAACAATACTCTTGTTGCCATTGATCGAACCGTAGACCTCGCCCTTGGCAAAACTCTCCCGAATATCTCCGGCCACATCCTTGAGCTTCAGACGAGGGGCAAAACCGATCATCATCTCCCGCAACTGTTCGACACTTTTCAGCTCGGCAGCGGTAATCAGCTCAGGGCTGTTTTTCAGCTGATCCAGACGACCACCGCTGATCAGTGCATTACGCTGGGCAACCAGTGCGGCCACTTCATCGACGGTCAGACCGTAGCGCTTCAGGGATATGGGTTCCAGGGCGATCAGAAACTCGGGATCACGAAGGTCTGTGGTATGAATATCACCGATACCTTCAATTTGCCGTATTTTTAGCTCCAGATCCCTGGCCTGCTTTCGCAACTCACTGTACGACACCGCATCGGAACCGGCGATACCGACCACCATAAAGTCCAGGCTATAGGACTTTGTCGCAGAAAAGGTCGGCCCATCGGTGACACCGGCGGGCAGCCCAGAGACCTTGGTCAGTGCATCACGAATATCCTGATAGGTCGCATTTGGATCGGAGACATCGCTCTCCAGAGTCACCCGGATACTGGAGCTACCGTTCTCAGACGTGGAGGTAAATTCCTTGATGCTGGATATCGACAGTAACTCTTTCTCGATCTTGCTGGTGATATTGCTCTCGATATCCAGTGCCGTGGCACCGGGATAACTTGTGGTGATATTGCCGCTCATCATGTCGTAACGGGGCTTTTCTGCCATCGGCAGGCCAATGGCGATAAACACCCCGGTAGCGATGATCAGAAAGGTCAGCGCCTTGGCAGCAAACTTGCGCAGTGATAACAGTTCCAGCAATGTGTTCATCGTGCTTCCCCAGTGGTTGTGCGACCAGTGACGTCCAGATAAACACGTGACTCCATACCGGCACTCAGTTTGCCGGCACCGTTATTGACGGTGACCTCCACCAGAAATCCGGGGGCATCTGTCTGAATAGCAGGAGAGAGTACAGTCACATGACCGGTCAATGACTGCCCGATGGATGGCACAACCACCTTCAGCTGGTCGCCTTTTTTCAGGCGAGTAAAGTCCGCTTCCAGAAGATGAAAACGTGCTTTGAGCTGCTGGGTATCAACGATGGTATAGAGAGGGTCACCGACAGAGATAAACTGCCCAAGCTCGACAGTACGCTCAACAATCACTCCGGAAAACGGTGCCTTGGGAGCAGACTTGTTGAGGGTTTCCCGGGCAATGTCGTATCGGACATTGCTGGCATTACGCTGTGCCTGGCTGATATTAGTCAACCGTGTCTGGTTATCCAGATCACTGGCGGAGATACCTTTGGTCTTGTACATGGACTGAAAACGTGCCAACTGTTTCTGCTGGGTTGCCAGCTCACTTTTGCTCACATCCAGCTCATATCTGGCCAGATTGAGATTGAGTGTGTAATCTCTGGCGGAGATGGCTAACAGAGCGTTGCCCTTTTTGACCGGATCCCCATTTTCAAAGTTGTAGGCATCGACAACACCGGACACCTGGCTACGGACCACAACCAACTTTTCGGGCAACAGTGGTGCAACGCTGTACTGACCGGGATCGAATTCATTTGCGCGTAGCAATGACGAAAATAAAAGACATGTAAGTAATACAATTTTTCTCATGATAGTGATCAGACTCCAAATTTTACATCTCGTTAAAGCAGTGTCTCTTTTTTCCGTTTTGACCCGGTTGGTGATCGTATGCCAGGTAGCGTGAAAAAAATGTTGGTTATGTGAAAATCGTCTATATTCAATCTGCATTGCTGACCGGTAAAAGACTGGAAAGATAATATAAAAGCGCACGTTGCCCTTGAGCTGGATAAGAAAGAGCTGAGCCAAGGGGAGTAATACGGGCAAGGGGGGGGTACTGTTTCATATAGTTGTGGCAGAAGCAACCCAAAACAGTGTGCTGCTTAATTTGGTCCAGCAACTCAGATAAACGAACAAACAACCCGGCTATCAAAGTTTCCAACTCCAGCCAAGGCTGCAATCATTGAGAGGATAAAATCCAGAGGCGGAATATTTCCTGTCGTATAGTAAAACCAGGCTGCTCAGCGATATTGGGCAACTGAGAGTGATGTACGTCAGCAGTTTTTTAACTCAACTGAAGTACCCATCCTGTTCAGCCTTGGTAATCTGAATTTTTAAGACTTGATGCCCAGTGAATAAATCTTATTAATGGTTTTTTGAGTTAAACAGCCTGACTTAATCAAACCAGTGATGATGTTAGTTATTGGTTGACAGATGCCTTTACAAAACATGAACGCTGACTTAAGCAAATCTTCACTGTGGGGTACTTTTTTTCCAGGGTTGAAGTTTAAATCAAGGATATCCGGGTTTGACCTAAAAACAGTGTACAGCATGTCAGGGTTGAGGTTACTTTTTAATAATATACCTTCAATCTTTTCAATAGTTTTTTCGTTCCGTGGTACCCAGGTATTGTTTTTTTTGATTTCTTTATAAACGGCCTTTTGCCAGCTTGACCAATCTGACTTAATCACTTTGTTCGGATTCTTGCCGAACTGCCCCGGATTAATGCCTATGACACTGACACCACACCTGTGAGTTTCATTCAGAATGGAAGTAAACTGATGCATTAGTTCAATTTTATCGGCATCAGTATCTCTCCCGCTGGTAATAGCGGTTGTTATGAATTCTCCAGCCAGATCACAGGCTGAGACGACCTCAAGTTGGTTGCATGCAGTATTGTAATCCGGCAGCTGGCTATCGGGTGTTTCGTCGTTTACTGAACTGGCTTGATCCTCAGAACCCCGAGCGTATATCTTGTTCACCAGTTCTTCGTCCACGAGTCCCATTGAGATGGCTTTCGTAATAAAGTCTTTTGCGGGTATACATCGGCCTCGCATCAGCCCGGCCACCTGCTGAAAAGGCTTCTCTTTGTTTAAAATAGAAGTTATGGAAAAAAAGTCATAATACTCCGGGTCCAATGGTGGTAAAAATGCAAACAGCAGTTTTTCTGTGTCCTCTGATCCGATCCTGTCTCCTATTTCCTTGATGGCACCATATCCCTTATCAAAATCCTTCTGGTCGACGTTGTCTTGCCACTTTTTCCAATCGCAATGGCTAAAATTCTTTGGGTTGGTTAGTGCGCTCAGTTCAGTCGGGAGTATAAAAGGTCTGGGGATGCGCTCATTTAATTGCTTGATCATTCTGGCAAACAGTGATTTTTTGCATTGATTAATGTCCCCTTGGTTGGATTTACGGATTGCTTCGGCGTTGACAATAAATTTTCTTGCCAGCTGTTCAATGGAATAAAGACTGTCATCGATGGCTTCCTGGTAAGTGGGGGGAGCATCAGTATTTAAACAGGTGGAAGTAGAAATGCCCGTGATCATGGATTATCTCTGTAATTGCAGGAAAAACACATTGTGTGGAAAAAAGCATTCACCACTCATTGACCTATTGATTAAAAAAAAGTTCAGTACACTAACCTGGGGTCGTGAGTTCACAATGGCTTCTGGTGACTTATTGCGGGTGTTCATGTTCCTCGCTGGGGCTAAAGTCTTCTGCCACGATGGCAGTCAGGGTTTTGATTCTGTCTGGATTTTTTTCGGATGTGAAGTGGTCAAAATGGTAAGCTATTGCCTGAAAATTCATATCGGTTCTTTATTGTCATGTCTGACCCGCTTCTTTATATAGTTTCTACGCCAATGGGTAATCTGGGTGATATGACGCCCAGGGCCATAGAGGTGCTTCGTCAGGTTGACGTTATTGCCGCAGAGGATACCCGGCACAGTAAGCGTTTGATGAATCACTTTGGTATTGATACTCCGCTGATTCCCTGCCATGACCACAATGAACGACATCAGGCCGGGATGATTGTGCGACGTATGCAGGCGGGGGAGACCATTGCCCTGATCAGTGATGCCGGTACGCCGTTAATTTCTGACCCGGGCTTTTACCTGGTCCGGTCGGTGAGAGAGGCCGGGTTTCGGGTGGTTCCCATTCCCGGGGCCTGTGCATTTATCGCCGCGCTGTCAGTCAGTGGTTTGCCTACGGATCGTTTTTATTTTGAAGGTTTTCTGCCCGCTAAAGGGGCGGGGCGTCGTAAGCGAATAGAATCGTTGGCGGCTTTTTCCAGTACCTGGGGGGTTTATGAGTCGCCACACCGGATTATGGAACTTCTGGAAGATCTGGCAACGGTGCTCGGTGGTGACCGGTACATTGCTCTTGCCCGGGAAATCACCAAAACCTTTGAAACCGTGATGACCGGTACGGTGTCGGAGATTCAGGCCGTTTTGCAATCCGATGCCAATCAGCAGCGTGGCGAGTTTGTGGTGCTGATCGAGGGCTTTAAGGAGGAAGAAGATTCTGAAATCAGCCCCGATATTGCAAAAATGCTGCAACGTCTGTTACTGGATTTGCCCATTAAAAAAGCGGCTGCAGTGGTTGCTGATCTGACCGGGTTGAGAAAGAAAGACCTCTATGAATTGGGTTTGGACATGAAGAAGGGGGAGTAGCTGCTGTTCCCGGGAATTGTCCCTGAATATCTTCCTCTGTTTGTTAAAAACTGAGAGTCTGACCAAAGTCGCAGAACCCGGGGCAGACTCTACCGGCCATTGATCAATTATGTTCCGCTATTTTATTGCTCACTGCACAAAGCAGGACGATTAATGGGCCCAATTTTCAATAAGGAGTTCCTGGCACGGGGTGTGACCTTTCCGGGTAGCCAGGTCCAGAGCCGTCTGGTCAGGGTTTGTCTTCACATTGACTTTGATGCCGGGAATGGCCAGCAATACCCGGAGGGTCTCTGTGTGACCATTAAGGGCGGCCAGGTGGTGAGCCGTACAGCCCTTGTTGTCTTTATCTTTAACCAGGTAGGGGGCAATGGCCAGCAATGCCCGGGTGGCCTCTGTGTGGCCTTGATGAGCAGCCAAGTGGAGAGCCGTGTTGCCATAGTTATTCTTGGCGTTGGCCAGGGAGGGGGCAAAGGCCAGCAATACCTGGATGGCCTCTGTGTGGCCTTCAAGAGCAGCCAGGTGGAGAGCCGTGTTGCCATAGTTATTCTTGGCATTGGCCAGGGAGGGGTCAGTGGCCAGCAATATTTGGATGGCCTCAGTGTTGCCTTCAAGAGCAGCCAGGTGGAGAGCCGTTCTGCCATTGTTACTCTTGGCTTTGGCCAGAGAGGGGTTAGTGACCAGCAACATCTTGACTATCTTTGTGTTGCCATTGCGGATAGCAAAGTGGAGATCATCAAAGTCAAGGGACTGGTCCCTGTCCGACCATACCTTGACCGTGACGGTGTCTGTGCGGTTATAGAAGGCAGCACCGTGGAGAGGCGTGAAGCAATCGTTAGCCTTATCTTCTTCAATAATATTCGCCCCGGCCCGGTTCAGCATTTGCGAGCAATCGGTGCGGTCCGACCGGGCCGCAAGGTGCAGGGGTGTCTGATCATCGTGATCGTCAGTGTTGACAACAGCACCGCTTTCGACCAGGGCCCGGACGCAATCATGGTGGCAGTATTGGATGGCGACAGCTAACGGGGACTCAGGTTGACCAGTGAGCGCCGAACGATAAGTCCGATTTGCCAGAGTCTCGTCTTCGGCCAGCAGCCAGTTCAGCGTTGTCAGATTACCGGTACGGCAGGCATGAAGCATCAGGGATTCACAATAAGGTGATTCCTCGTCAAGGACGTGACTCCCACCCAGAGGAATCAATGGCAGTAACGGTTGCTTGCATTGACTGCATTCGCGCAGGTTAAGACTTTTTTCGGCCTGCTGTTCACTGTCAAGCCATTTGGTGATGCATTCCAGATGGAAAACGTGTGATGACGGGCAAGAAGTTTTGACCAGTCGCCCACCCTGTTGTCCGATACGATCGTCGCTACTTTCACAGAGAGAACAATTAAAAGATAAATCTGACGCACTTTCCCTGACACTGATCATTGCTTTACCGAACACCACGACCCAATTCCTTGACTTGGACAAAAATGAGCAGAGAGAGTTTCATAATAAATAGAATTCTAACAAGACGATTGTCGTTAAAATTCAAGACCCGACACCGGTTTGCTGCCCGTTTCCCGCTGCCCGAAAAGCCGCAACCACTTGTGCTTTTGCGGGCAGCGGGAAACGGGCGGCGGCTTTTTACCAGACTAAGTAAAATGATGAAGTTTATTCCGGGACAACTCCTAAAGGTGGTTTCGCCGGAAGAGGGTATATGGATAACGGTTTTTGCCAACCCGGAAACCGAGTAGATTGTTATTACGGTTGATTATTGATGATTTCACAAGTAATATTCGCCGCCGCGAGCTGGCCGGGCAGTCGCTGTTTATTCTGGTTGTTTGATCAGAGTGAAGGGAGGAAAGTCCGGGCTCCAGAGGGTAGGGTGCCAGGTAATGCCTGGGGGGCGAAAGCCTACGGAAAGTGCAGCAGAGAGTAGACCGCCTAAGCCAGTGTTCTTTTCAACGCTTGTTGTAAAGAAGTTGGCCGGTAAGGGTGAAAGGGTGCGGTAAGAGCGCACCGCATGGCTGGTAACAGTCCATGGCACGGTAAACCCCGCCTGGAGCAAGACCAAATAGGAATCCTATAGGTGTGACCCGCACTGGATTCGGGTAGGTTGCTTGAGGTGTCTGGTGACAGACATCCCAGATGAATGACTGCCCAGGCCTGCTTTGGCAGGCTGGACAGAACCCGGCTTACAGGCCGGCTCGCGACTCTTTTTTCCGCTTCAAGTTTGCTTTTCCTGATCGTTTCCAGGGTGTCTGTTGCCCCCGACGCGATTCTGTCTTTGTCTCACTGTCTTTAAATCCAAAGTCTTTATCGCAATAAAAGTGTTTTGTACCCGCTGTTGCTGCCTTTAAAAAAATAGAACCATAGTTCTTTAATTCCTCCATAGATTCTGTTTTGCCCTTTGTTTAAAGGCTTTCGCTATTCATTTTTCAAACTGTTCTTTTATTGGGTTGTCCAATAATGACGGGGAAGAGGTAGAACCCCTGCTTGACGTGGGTTTTTCAGATTCCTATAGTGTGCTTTAGTGGTGTAAAGTGGATTATTGTGGGGCGAATTGGCGGGGCCAATTGATGGAACGAAACAGGTGGAGCGAAATGGGTGGTCGAATGGAGTTGGCTCTCATTAGTGCTTTTTATAAGTGATGGTCACTTTAAGGTTTTCAGGGGTTCGGGGACCAGGGAGAAGGTAATGTGTTTCGCGGTGTAAATGCCATTAATCTGGATGCCAAAGGGCGTCTTGCCATACCAGCCCGTTATCGGCAGGTGTTGCGGGATCGCTGCGGTGGTGCCCTGGTGGCAACGATTGACACCGACGAACCTTGCTTGCTGATTTATCCATTGGATGAGTGGGAGCTTATTCAGCAGAAAATTGAAGCACTTCCCAGTTTTCATCCAATGACCCGCCGGATTCAGAGGCTCTTGATTGGGCACGCCACCGATGTAGAGCTGGACGGCAATGGGCGTATTCTTATCCCTCCACTGTTGCGTGACTACGCAGGTCTTGAAAAGCGCAGTATTTTGCTGGGTCAGGGCAAGAAATTCGAGCTTTGGGATGAACGTTGCTGGAATGAGCGCCGCGACCAATACCTGAAAGAAGCCAGTGAATCAGAAGAGATTCCGATGGAATTGCAGTCGCTCTCTTTGTAAATCACTTTTTTTGCTGTTTTTGAGTTAAGAAAGCTTTGTGAAAAGTTTATGAAATCGTTAAATCGTGTTGGTAGTCAGGCAGATGTCAGCAAAGGTGGCAAGGAAATGGTAGCGACCCAAAATGAGGTGGCTGACCATGTGCATAAAACAGTGCTGCTGAATGAGGCTGTCGATGCGTTGCTGACGGATCCAGCCGGAATCTATGTCGACGGTACTTTTGGCCGAGGCGGGCACAGTCGTTTGATTTTGAACACCCTGTCAGAGCAGGGACGGCTGGTGGGTATTGATAAAGACCCATTGGCCATTGCCACCGGTGTCCAGCTGGCCAGTGAGGATCCACGCTTTGCCATTCATCACGGTTCTTTTACCGATGTGGATTCCGTGCACAGTGACCAGTTGGTGGATGGGATTTTGCTGGATCTTGGGGTTTCTTCGCCCCAGCTGGATGATCCGGAAAGAGGTTTCAGCTTTATGCAGGAGGGACCTCTGGATATGCGGATGAATCACCAGGATGGCGAGACTGCCGCTGGCTGGCTGGCGCGGGCAGAAGAACAGGAGATCAGCCGGGTAATCTGGGAATATGGCGAAGACCGTTTTTCCCGCAGGATGGCCAGGGCCATTGTCAGGGAAAGGGATATTGAACCGATTCTGACCACACGACGGCTTGCCGATATTATTGCAGCGGCCTGCCCCACCAGGGAGAAGGGTAAGCACCCGGCGACCCGTGCGTTTCAGGCGATCAGAATCCATATCAACCGGGAGCTGGAGGATCTGGTGCTTTGTCTGGATCGGGCTCTGGAAAAATTGAAGCCCGGTGGCCGACTGGTGGTTATCAGCTTTCACTCATTGGAAGACAGGATTGTCAAACGCTTTATCCGCAAGCATCAAAAGGGGGATGAGCTGCCAAGCTGGCTGCCGGTGACAGAAGATCAGTTGAATCGGCGGATGAAAAGTCTGGGCAAGGCGATCAAACCTTCCCGGCAGGAAGTGCAGGAAAATCCCCGGGCACGAAGTGCAGTTATGCGTGTGGCAGAAAAGCTGGTTTGATCATGGGCCTGATGATGGATAGTGGTCTTCTGGCGTGTCTGCATCTTCTTCGATCTTATGGTGCTGCGCTTTTGCTGTTGTTACTGGTGATATTGTCGGGATTGTCTGTGGGTTACGTTTCCTACGAGAACCGTCTTCTGAATAACCGGATTCAGCAGGAGCTTGAGAACCGGAACAGTGCACAGGTTGAGTGGGGTAAGTTGTTGCTGGAACACAGCACACTGACATCACCGGGAAAAATTGAACAGGTTGCCAGGGAGAAACTGGACATGGATGTGCCAAAGAGCAGCCAGATAGAGATGGTTCTGCCATGACTCAGGGGCGAACTCAGGGACAGAAAGTATCACCGCGAAACCGGTCAGCGGCCGAGAGCAAGGCTGGCAAGGGGACTGTCTGGATTGGCCGTATGGTGAATAGCCTGACCCGGAAGTGGCGGCTGAAAATGCTGCAGTCGGTCCTGCTGGTGGCAGGGCTGGCCATTGGTTACCGAATTGTCGATTTGCAATTGCTGGATCGGCACTTTCTGCAAAATGAAGGTGATAAGCGTTCTGTTCGCTATGAGTCAGTGGCTGCGCACAGAGGCGTAATTTTTGACCGCAATGGTGACCCGCTGGCGGTCAGCACGCCGGTTGTCACGATCTGGGCTGACCCTGAAGTACTGTATCAGGCCAGTGACCGCTGGCAGGACCTGGCAAAGGCGTTGGGCGTTTCCCATAAGTGGCTATCGGATCGTGTGCAGGCGGCCAAAACCCGGGATTTTATCTACCTAAAACGGCAGCTGACACCGGAGAAGGGGGCAACGGTCATGGCCTTGAGAGTGCCGGGTGTCCGGGCGATCAATGAGCACCGGCGCTACTACCCGGCTGCCGAGGTGACCGCCCATCTGGTGGGTTTTACCAATATCGATGAGTCTGGTCAGGAAGGTCTGGAGTTAGCCTACAATGATTGGCTGTCCGGTGAGCCAGGTCAGCGAAGGGTGCTGAAAGACCGTAAAGGCCAGCTTGCCCGACAGGCTGAGCTGATGAAAAGTGCCAGCCCCGGCAAGGAACTGATGCTCAGTATTGATCTGAGGCTTCAGTATATGGCCTACCGGGAGTTGAAAAAGGCGGTTGAGCAGCACAAGGCCAAGGCCGGTTCTTTGATTATGCTGGATGTCAAAACCGGGGAAGTGCTGGCAATGGTCAATCAGCCTGCCTACAACCCGAATAACCGGGCGGATATGCAGGCCCATAAGATGCGCAACCGGGTGGTGACCGATATGGTCGAGCCGGGGTCAACAATGAAACCTTTTGCGGTAGCGGCTGCCCTGGAGTCTGGTCAGTTTCACAAAGACTCAGTGATTAATACCGCACCCGGTTACCTGCGACTTGGCAGGGATCAGGTAAAGGATAACCGGAATCACGGTGCTATTGATGTGACCACTGTGCTGAGACAGTCCAGTAACGTCGGGGTGTCAAAAATGGTGCTGGCCATTGGTCCGGATAAGATGCTGGATTTGCTGCAGAGGGTTGGCCTTGGTCAAAGCACCGGCACCGGTTTTCCCGGAGAAAATCCGGGCTATTTGCCCTATCGGGATCGCTGGAGTGATATCGAGATTGCCACCTTATCCTTTGGCTACGGTTTGACCGTGACACCGTTGCAACTGGCTCAGGCCTATACCGTACTTGGCTCCGGTGGCATGATGCGCCCTGTCTCGCTGATCAAGAGAGATGTGGTGCCCGACGGTGTTCGGGTAATGGATCAGCAGGTGGCGGATGATCTGAGGAAAATGCTTCGTGAGGTGGTTCATGGCGGAACCGGTGGCCGGGCGATGATCGATGCCTTTGAGGTTGGCGGGAAAACCGGAACGGCCAGAAAGGTGGGGCCAAACGGTTATATCAAGGATCGCTACATAGGTATGTTTGCCGGTTTGGCACCTATTGATAATCCACGGTTTGCCATGGTGGTCATTATTGATGATCCCTCTGGCAAGAACTATTACGGTGGCCTGATTGCCGCGCCGGTATTCTCCAAGGTGGCAGCCGGGGCGCTGCGAATGCTGGGGGTTGAGCCCGGTGAGTTGGGTAATCCGGGGGCAGATCGGCGTATGGCATTTAATCCCCATGATCGGGATGAGCAAATTTCTACACCATTGGAAGAAGGTTAAAGCGAAAAGCAATGACAGCTGAGCAAGAGAATACTCTCAATGGCGTGCTTGCCGAACTGCAGCTACCGGTGGTAGCGGTAGACAGGAAGCTGTATCATATGACCCTCGATAGTCGCAAGATTACCGGGGGTGAGTTGTTTATTGCGATTCCCGGTATTCAGTCCGATGGCCGCAACTACATTGCTGATGCCCTGGAGAAAGGTGCCGCAGCGGTGCTGGTGGATGATAGCGAAGGGTTTGATCTGTCTGCTGCGGCAGGCAATGAGTCCGTTTTTTTTGTTCCGGGCCTCAGTGGCAAGGTTGGGTCCCTGGCTGATCGTTTTTATCGGCAACCTTCTGAACAGTTGAGCGTTATTGGTGTTACCGGCACCAATGGCAAAACCTCCTGTTGCTGGTTTATCTCTGAAATCCTCGGGCAGCTGGGCAAGCCCTGTGCATTAATGGGCACCGTGGGGCGCGGGTTGCCGGGGCAGATGGAGGCTTCCTTAAATACCACCAGTGATGTGATTTCCCTGCAGCAGTACCTGGGGCAACTGGTAGCGGATGGCGTAGAGGCGCTGGCTATGGAGGTGTCCTCCCACGGGCTTGATCAGGGACGGGTGTCCGGGGTCTCTTTTGAGGTGGCGCTGTTTACCCATATCAGTCGTGATCATCTGGATTATCACGGTTCCCTGGAGAACTACGCAGCGGCCAAGGCCCGGCTGTTTTCCGAGTGTACATACCGGTATGCGGTTATTGGCAAGGACGATGAGTTTGCACCGCTGATGCTTTCCTCCTGCCCACAGAATGCCAATATCACCACCTGGTCCCTGGAAGATGCTTCGGCAGATGTGTATCTCAGTAACATTGAAACGTTACCGCAAGGTTTCAGGGCAACCCTTCATACGCCCTGGTGTGTGGGTACATTGGCGACTTCATTACTGGGACGTTTTAACCTGGAAAATCTGTTGGCGGTTATTGCTGCGTTGGGTGTTCAGGGGTATGCACTTGATCGCATTCTGGCGGCTATTCCGGCGATTTCTGCCCCTCCCGGCAGGATGCAGCAGTTTGGTGGTGGCACTCAGCCGCTGGTGCTGGTTGATTATGCCCATACGCCGGATGCCATTGACAGTGTGCTTTCTTCATTGCGTGAGCACCGTGCGCAAATAAAGAGAATGACCCCTTCCGAAAAAGATTGCGAACAAGAAGCCGGGAAAATTGTCTGTATATATGGGTGTGGTGGTGACCGGGACAGAGGTAAGCGACCTTTGATGACGTTCGCCGCTTTGAACGGTGCGGATAAAGCAGTGCTGACCAGTGATAATCCCAGAACTGAAGATCCCCGCCAGATCATCACTGATGCGCTGGACGGTATTACAGAGAATGACCGTCAGCGCATTCAGGTGATTGCTGATCGCTCTGAAGCCATCCGTTCCACAATTACTTCCGCCAGTGCCGGTGACATTATCGTGATCGCGGGCAAGGGGCATGAAACCTATCAGGAAATTGATGGTGTTCGACATCACTTCGATGATGCAGAACAGGTGCAGCGGGTATTGCAATCGCAATGCACAGGCGCTCGGTTGCAAAATGTTCAAGAGGATGTGCAGGCATGATTGAATCGATGCGCCTTGCCGAAGTTGCCGGGATTGTTAACGGTCAGTTGCATGATCTGCCAAATGATGAGCTGTCAGTTACCGGTGTCAGTATTGATACCCGAACATTGCAACCGGGTGATCTTTTTATTGCTATTAAAGGTCCCCGCTTTGATGGGCACGATTACCTGGGCCAGGCGCAGGCGGCAGGTGCTGTTGCTGCCCTGACCGAACACTATGTTACTGGTGCTGCTTTGCCGCAGATTGTGGTGGCAAATTCCGAACAGGCACTTGGGCTGTTGGGTGCTGCCAATCGCAATCGCTTTGCCGGGTGTCTGATTGGTGTTACCGGTTCCTGCGGCAAAACATCGGTCAAAGAGATGTTGCTGGCCATGTTCTCCGAAGCTGGCCCAACGCTGGCAACGCAGGGCAACCTCAATAATGCGCTGGGCACACCCTTAACGTTGTTAAGAATCAACGAAGCCCATCAGTTTGCCGTGGTTGAGATGGGCACCAGTGCTCCTGGCGAAATTGAATACATTGCCAATATGGGCAGCCCTGACGTATCCGTGATCGTCAATGCCGCTGAAACCCATCTGGCGGATTTGAAGAGTGTTGAAGGGGTTGCCTGGGAAAAAGGGTTTATTCTGGATGCTCTGCCGGATGATGGTACAGCAGTTCTGAATATGGATGACCGGTTCTACGGTCAGTGGTGTGACCGGGTTCTGCAAAAGCCGGGTCGACACATTATCAGTTTCAGTGCCCGGAGTCCTGAGGCGAACTGTTTTGCCAGTGATATCACGCCCAATCAGGAAGGCACCCGATTCACGTTGCATATTCGCAGAGAGGGGCAGCAGCCAGAGCAACAAACGCTGCAGCTTTCCTTCTGGGGGCGCTACCAGGTGACCAATGCCTGTTGCGCGGCGGCGGTTGCACTCGCCTGTGGGTTGTCGCTGGACATTATTGCCCGTGGACTGGAAAATGCCCGACCTTATCAGCGGCGTGGACAACGCTTTGTTCATTCGTCCGGTGCAGTCCTGATTGATGAAACTTACAATGCCAACCCGAAAGCGACGCTGGCGGCACTGGAGCAGCTGGCGGACTGTGGCGGCCGGACCATTATGGTTCTGGGTGACATGCTGGACCTGGGTGAGATATCCGATGAACGTCATAGGGACATTGGCCGCTATGCGCAAGAACTGGGTATTCAGCAGTTTTTGAGTTTCGGGCCTTCTGCACGCCTGGCCAGTGAAGCCTTTGGCAGCGGACAGCACTTCGACGATAAAAACGAGTTGATTGCCTTTCTGAAAGCACAGCTTCAGAGCATTACTAACAGCGACAGTATGGCTGTCATGGTGAAAGGATCAAAAGGGATGAAGATGTTGGACATTATCCAGGCTCTGATTGGGTCTGATTACAAGGGAGATGCCTGATGCTGGTCTGGCTGGCAGATTATTTAGCCCAGTATTACCATGGATTTCTGGTGTTCAAGTACCTCACGTTGCGAGGTATTTTCGGGGTCCTCACGGCTCTGGCCATGAGCTTATGGCTTGGGCCTCACTTTATTCGCAAACTGAGTTTTTACCAGATTGGCCAGGCGGTCCGTGATGATGGTCCGCAAAGCCATTTAAGCAAGGCTGGCACCCCGACCATGGGTGGTGCCCTGATTCTTATCTGCATTGCCATCAGCACCTTGCTATGGGCCGATCTGAGTAACCGCTACGTCTGGGTTGTGCTGTTTGTTACCGGTATTTTCGGTGCGGTTGGCTGGGTGGATGATTACCGCAAAGTGGTTGAAAAGAACTCCCGTGGTCTGCCCGCTCGATGGAAGATGTTCTGGCAATCGGTTGCTGGCCTGGGTGCCGCTTTTTTCCTGTTTTTTACCGCGCCATCCGCGACAGAAACAACCCTGATTATTCCCTTTTTCAAAAATGCCACGTTGCAGCTGGGGCCATTTTTTGTGGTGCTGGCCTACCTGACCATTGTCGGTTCCAGTAATGCCGTCAACCTGACGGATGGCCTGGATGGTCTGGCTATTTTGCCCACTGTGATGGTGGCTTCAGCCCTGGCGGTATTTGCCTATCTGAGTGGACATGCAACCTTTGCCCAGTACCTGCTGATTCCTGCGGTGCCGGGAGCCGGAGAGCTGATGGTATTTTGTGCTGCCATCGCCGGGGCAGGCCTTGGTTTTCTCTGGTTTAACACCTACCCGGCCCAGGTCTTTATGGGCGATGTGGGTGCTCTTGCGCTGGGTGCTGCCCTCGGGGTTGTTGCGGTTATCGTCCGCCAGGAAATCGTGCTGATTATTATGGGCGGTGTTTTTGTTATGGAGACGGTCTCTGTCATTTTGCAGGTGGGCTCCTACAAGTTAACCGGTCGTCGTATATTTCGCATGGCACCGCTGCACCACCACTTTGAGTTGAAAGGGTGGCCTGAACCCCGGGTCATCGTGCGCTTCTGGATTATTACTATTGTGCTGGTTCTGATTGGACTGGCATCGTTGAAAATTCGCTAACGGGTTTAAGGGTAACGGGATTGTGACAAGAAGCACTCTTGTTAAGAAAACAGCTGCAGCAGATAACGAGCCATCAGGGCTGATTGGCTCGAGTTGTCATCGTGTGATTATCGGTCTTGGCAAGACCGGGTTGTCCTGTGCCCGTTATCTTCATAGCCAGGGGTTGCCGTTCAAAATTATTGATACCCGGGAAACGCCTCCGGGGGAAGCGGAATGTCGTCAGCTATTTCCTGATGTACCTCTGCATACCGGTGGTTTCAACGAGCAATGGTTAATGGCTGCTGATGAGTTGGTGGTTAGTCCGGGTATTGCTCTGTCGGAACCGGCGATTGCCAGGGCGATGGACAATGGCGCTATTGCCATTGGTGATATTGAGCTGTTTTGTCGAGCGGTCAATGCTGCTTCGGCTGTTTCAACAAAGAAGCCGCTCGTCGCCATTACCGGCTCCAACGGCAAAAGCACGGTGACCACACTGGTTGGCGAAATGGTCAGCTGTTCAGGGCTTAAGCCCGGCGTAGGGGGTAATATCGGAACCCCGGTGCTTGATTTGCTGGATGATGACAGTATTGATGTTTACGTTCTGGAGCTTTCCAGTTTCCAGTTGGAAACCACCCATAGCCTCCGTGCAACGGCAGCGACGGTTCTGAACATCAGCCCGGACCACATGGATCGTTACCCGACGCTGGTTGAATACCACCAGGCCAAGCAGCGCATTTACAAAGGGTGCGGAACCGCCGTATTTAACCGGGATGATCCTCTTACTTCCCCGTTGCTTCCAGTGACTGCGGGAGCTGTGACCTTTACCAGTGGGTCTCCGGATCTTGGTCAGATGGGGCTTCTTGCTGACGATGACGGCATCTGGCTGAGCAAGGGGCTGGAAAAGCAGATCAATACCCGCCAGATGAAACTCAAAGGCCGTCACAATTATTTGAATGCCCTTGCTGCTCTGGCCCTGGGCGAGGCGATAGGTCTTGATGCCAATGCCATGTTCGAAGCGCTGATGGCCTTTCCCGGGTTGAAGCACCGTTGCCAATGGTTGGGTGAGCAGGATGGCGTTGCCTGGTTTAACGACTCCAAAGCCACCAATGTCGGTGCCTCCGTTGCGGCTATTGAAGGCCTGGGCGATGGGCTGGCAGGCAAGATTATTCTGATTGCCGGTGGTGATGGCAAAGGTGCGGATTTCTCGGATTTGCAGCCAGCGGTCGCGCGTTATGTCAGTCATCTGATCCTGATTGGGCGTGACGGGCCCGCCATTGAGCAGGCCGTGAAGGGCAGTGCAGAGATTCATAAGGTTGCCAGTCTGGATGATGCCGTCAGTCTTGCTGCACAGTTGGCCGAGCCCGGTGATGCCGTGCTGTTGGCACCGGCATGCGCCAGTTTTGATATGTTCAACAGCTTTGAGCATCGGGGTGACCGATTTGCAGAGCTGGTCAATGGTTTGATTGTATGCTGAAACGGGTTCGACACAGCTTTCTCACGGAGAAAGAGTCCATAGAACAGGAAGGGTCAAGGTCCACGAATGTTGACATGGTCCTGTTCGGGGCTGTGCTTGCCTTGCTGGCCATTGGTCTGGTGATGGTGGGTTCAGCCTCCATGGATGTTTCCAGTGCTACCTTTGGTGATCCATTCAGAGTCGTCTTTAAGCAGTTTCTGTTTATGGTGGTGGGGCTGGGTGCCATGGGTGTCATGATGCTGGTGCCTGTCAGCCGGATTCAGCAGTTGAGCTGGGTTGGCTTGCTGGTTGCGTTCTTTCTGCTGGTGCTGGTGCTGATTGTGGGTCGGGAAATTAATGGCAGTGTGCGTTGGATTCCCCTTGGCTTTTTTAACCTGCAAGCCTCAGAGGTTGCCAAGCTGTGTGTGGTGATTTATCTGGCAGGCTACCTGGTGCGACATCTTGATGAAGTGCGTACGCGCTGGAGTGGCTTTATCAAACCCATGCTGGTGCTCACCGGGTTGGCTTTGCTGCTGCTTGCGGAGCCGGACCTTGGTGCGCTGGTGGTGCTGACCGTGGCGGTGATGGGGATGATCTTTATGGCGGGCGCACGGTTCCACCAGTTTCTGGTCATGATTGCCGGCGTAATTATCCTGATTGTTCTGTTGATCTGGATGGAGCCTTATCGTATGGCTCGTATCACCTCCTACATGGATCCCTGGGCCCATGCTTTTGGCAGTGGCTATCAGTTAACCCAGGCTCTGATCGCGTTTGGTCGGGGAGCCTGGCTGGGTGAAGGGCTGGGAAATAGCATCCAGAAGCTGTTTTACCTGCCGGAGGCGCACACGGATTTTGTTTTTGCCGTATTGGCAGAAGAGTTTGGCCTGATTGGTTCGTTGCTGTTGCTTGGGCTGTTTCTGTTTGTTGCCTGGCGGTCATTGCAGTTGGGCTCAAGAGCGGAAACCAGGGGGATGTTATTCCATGGCTTCGTCGCTTATGGTATTGCCCTGCTTTTTGCCTGTCAGGCGTTGATTAACATTTCTGTGAATACCGGACTGCTGCCCACTAAAGGGCTGGCCTTACCCATGATCAGCTATGGAGGCAGCAGTTTAATTGTCAACTGTCTGGCATTTGGTATTTTGTTGCGCATTGATTTTGAACGTCGTCTGACTAAAGCCACAGAGGTTAAGCCGGTTGCGGGGCGTAAGGCTCAGGAGCGAAAGACGAGTGAAGCCGCTGGAGGTAATACAAATGGCTGAGCAGGCAGTTTCTCAAACGCCTCCGGAGGCACCCAAAGTGATTATCATGGCAGGGGGCACCGGAGGACATATTTTCCCGGGGCTGGCTACAGCCAGGGAACTCATTAAGCAGGGGTACCGGGTGCATTGGCTGGGTACTCCCGGAAGTATGGAAGCAGAGCTTGTGCCCGGGCATGGCATTGATATCAGCTTTATTCCGGTCACCGGCCTGCGGGGCAAAGGGTTGAGTTTTCTGTTGAAAGCTCCCTGGCGTCTGGCTGTTTCATTATTTAAGGCCGTTCGGGTTCTGAGAGAACACCGGCCGGTTTGTGTTGTTGGTATGGGGGGCTATGTCACAGGGCCCGGTGGTGTGGCTGCGCGGTTGTTGGGAATTCCCCTGGTGGTTCATGAACAAAATGCCGTGGCAGGTCTGACCAATAAACTGCTGGCCAGGATTGCTACCCGGGTGCTTGAAGCGTTTCCGGGAACCTTTGCTGGGCTCTCTTCACGCATTGCCCGAAAAGTAATGCTGACCGGGAATCCGGTGCGTCCGGAGATTGTCGCCGTTCCTGCCCATTTACCACGCACTCCCTTAAGGCTGCTGGTCGTTGGGGGGAGCCGCGGAGCCCTGGCAATCAACCAGATGATTCCCCGGGTTTTACAAAACTGTGGTGCTCAGATTGACGTCTGGCACCAGACCGGTAAGGGAACCTTTGAGCAGTGCCTGGCAGATTATCAGCAGCTCGGCGTTTCCGGTCGGGTAGAGCCGTTTATTGATGATATGGCTCAGGCTTATGAGTGGGCGGATCTGGTCATCTGCCGCTCTGGCGCATTAACCATTGCAGAACTGGCAGCGGCAGGAAAACCCGGAATTCTGGTGCCTTTCCCGTTTGCGGTGGATGATCATCAGACAGTGAATGGGCGTTACCTGGTCGATCGAGGTGCAGCCCTGATGGTTCAGCAAAAAGATTTGAATGTGGACAGTTTGACAAACATGATTTTGAAGCTGGCAGATAATCCTGAACAGCTTGAACGAATGGCCTCATCAGCAAGAACGGCCAGTTTGCCACAGGCGACTGATGACGTGGTCAGGCTCTGTCTTGAAGCGGCTGGTAAGGAGGTCTCTTATGCCTGATGTAAAAAGTCGGATTCCCGTTGTGGCGGTGCCAGAGATGAGGCGTATCCGTAAAATCCATTTTGTCGGTATTGGTGGTTCCGGCATGTGTGGCATTGCCGAGGTCCTGCTGAATCAGGGGTATGAAATCTCTGGCTCGGATATTCGTGCATCTTCAGTGACTGAGCGTCTTGAAGGGCTCGGGATTGAGGTGTTTATTGGCCACCGTGCCGACAATGTGATCAACGCAGATGTGATTGTCACCTCAACCGCGGTTGCCGGAGATAATCCGGAAGTGGTTGAGGGGGAAAGACGTCGGCTGCCCATTGTTCCCCGGGCCCAGATGCTGGCGGAATTAATGCGTTATCGCCACGGCATTGCGGTGGCGGGTACCCATGGCAAGACCACCACCACCAGTCTGCTGGCTTCGGTTCTCGGGTTCAGTGGTATGGACCCGACTTTTGTGATTGGGGGCAGGCTCAACTCGGCCGGTACCAATGCAAAACTGGGTGGCAGCCGTTACCTGGTGGCCGAGGCGGATGAGTCTGATGCCTCTTTCCTGCATTTGCAGCCGATGGTGTCCATTATCACCAATATTGATGCTGACCATATGTCTACCTACGACGGAGACTTTGGCAAGCTGAAAAAGGCATTTATTGATTTCTTGCACAATCTGCCTTTTTACGGTGTGGCGATTGTCTGTATCGACTGTCCGGTTGTTCGGGAACTGTTGCCGGAAATCAAACGACAGGTGATTACCTACGGTTTCAGTGAAGACGCGGATTACCGGGCAGTGAATGTTCGTCAGCAGGGCATGAGAACCTCGTTTGACCTGGTTCGTCGCACTGATGTCGAAGAAGCCCCTGTGACCATTGAACTGGGTATTCCCGGACGCCATAACGTGTTGAATGCTCTGGCCGCGTTTGCCACGGCGGCTGATGAAGGCATTCCGGATCAGGTGATTGCTGAAGGGCTGAGTCGTTTTGATGGTGTTGGTCGACGTTTCCAGGTGCTGGGAGAGTTTACTACCCGGGTTGGCGACGTGATGCTGGTGGATGATTATGGTCACCACCCAACGGAAGTGGATGCGACCATTAAAGCGGTTCGTGATGGCTGGGATGATAAACGACTGGTGATGATTTACCAGCCTCATCGTTTCTCTCGCACCCGTGACCTGTATGAGGATTTTGTCGATGTGCTGTCCAGGGTTGATGTTCTTCTGTTAATGGAAGTGTACCCTGCCGGAGAAGAACCGATTGCAGGGGCGGACAGTCGCTCACTATGCCGGAGTATTCGCCAGCGTGGACTGGTTGATCCGATATTTATTGCCCGTCCTGAAGACGTTGAGTCAGTATTGGCGGATGTGCTTCAGGATGGTGACTTGCTGTTGGCTCAGGGAGCCGGGGATATTGGCGCACTGGCTCTCAGGCTGGCCAGTGCTGAGTTGGCTCTGCCGAAGACAGAACAGTAAAGCTACGAATTGAATAGTAAAGGAAAACAGTGCATGAAGTACGACCGGAGTTGTGATCACTTCGATCCAAAAGCTTTTGGCAAGGTTGCTGTACTTTTCGGTGGAAACTCCGCAGAAAGGGACGTGAGCCTGACCAGTGGTGAGCGTATTTATGCCGCGTTGCATCGCCAGGGTGTGACATGCCAGCTGATTGATACCTGTGAGAATGTTGTTGAGCAGCTTCAGCAATATGCACCTGACTACGCCTTCATTGCCTTGCATGGCGGTGGGGGCGAAGATGGAACGATACAGGGAATGCTGGAAACCATGGGTATTCCCTATCCCGGCAGTGGTGTCATGGCATCGGCCCTGGCGATGGATAAATACCGCTGCAAGCTGCTCTGGCAATCCATTGGGCTGCCAACACCGGAATTTGCCCTGGTTATGGGAGTTGACAATCTTGGCCATGCCGAGTCGCTATTGCCTGCCTTTGTCAAACCCAGCATGGAGGGCTCCAGTGTTGGTGTGGCACGGGTTGATCGAAGGAAAGACCTTGAGGCTGCCTGCGAGCGTGCAGCGGAGCACAAGGGGGCTGTTCTGGTGGAGTCGTTTATCGATGGGCCTGAGTTTACGGTGGGTATTCTTAATGGTCAGCCACTGCCTGTTATCAGAATTGAGGCAGAGGGTGAATTTTATGATTACCAGGCCAAGTATCTGTCGGATAATACCCGCTACTCCATTCCCTGTGGCCTGACTTCCGTTAAGGAGCAGGAACTGCAGGCGGTTGCCTTGACGGCATTTGAAGCCCTTGGGTGTTCAGGCTGGGGGCGTGTTGACTTTATGCAGGATCAGCAGGGACGATTCTGGTTGCTTGAGGTCAATACTATTCCGGGGATGACAGATCATAGTCTGCTGCCGATGGCCGCAGCGGATGCCGGTTTATCTTTCGATGAACTGGTGATTGAAATATTGAAAACAGCGGATGTCTGATCGAGCAGGTTGGTCTGTTTCAGCCGACTGGTCGGGGGAAGTACGGGGCGCATCCCGAAGGGACGGTCAACAGGTTGTTGGCAGAGGGAAAAAAACACTGCCGTGGAAAAGAGTGCTTCAGGCTCTGGTGTCTCTTGTTCTGCTGGCAGGCTTGCTGGGCTCAATGCCATGGTTGGTGAACTGGTTGAATCAGCCGATAGCACGGGTGGAAGTGCATGCAGGCTTTGAGTATTTATCCAGAGAGCAGGTCGAGGGTGTTTTGCAGCCTCACTTACAGGACCGTTTTTTTGCCCTGGATTTGCGCGAGATGCAGCAGGTTCTGATGGCAATGCCCTGGATTAAGACCGCCTCGGTTCGACGACAGTGGCCTGACAGTGTCCAGGTGAGCCTGACCGAACAGCAGCCGGTGGCGAGGTGGGGCAGCAGCGCCCTGATCAGCAATGAAGGTGAGGTGTTTGCACCAGAGGATATTGCCGGTTTTTCCGCCATGCCGGTTCTGGGTGGCCCGGAAGAGCTGGCGGTGGAGGTGATGCAGCAATATCTGGCCATCAGTCAGTTGCTCCGGCCTATGGGGCTCAGGCTGACCATGCTGAAACGTAGCAATAGTGGCTCATGGCGATTTACCATAGGACATGTTGAGGTCAATATTGGTCGTGACCGAAGGATGGAAAGACTGCAGCGTTTTGTCCGTCTTTATCATGCCAGGCTGGAGTCTCGCTGGGATCAGGTAAAGCGGGTAGATTTGCGATATTTGAACGGTGCTTCGGTTGCCTGGAGTGAGACGCTGGTTAACACGGGGTCAAAATAAGTCAGCCAGGCTCAGATTTATGATCGTTAGAGAAGTTTGGGAAGATTGATGCCATGACAGCGGCAGATAATGGAAGATTGATCGTTGGGTTGGATATAGGCACCTCGAAAGTCGTGGCTATTGTCGGAGAGCTCAACGCTGAGGGTGACATTGAAGTCATCGGCATCGGCTCGCATATTTCCCGCGGGCTTAAGCGTGGCGTTGTGGTTAATATTGACTCTACGGTCCATGCCATTAAGAGAGCCGTTGAAGAAGCTGAGCTGATGGCCGGGTGTCAGATACACTCGGTCTATGCCGGTATTGCCGGCAATCACATCAAGAGTCTTAACTCCCACGGTATCGTTGCGATACGTGAGCGTGAAGTGAATGGTGCCGATATTGACCGGGTGATTGACGCCGCCCAGGCGGTGGCGATCCCGGCGGATCAGCGGATTCTGCATATTCTTCCACAGGAGTATGCCATTGATAACCAGGAGGGGATCAAGGAGCCTCACGGGATGTCCGGTGTCCGGCTGGAAGCCAAGGTTCATCTGGTGACCTGCGCTGTTAATGCGGCCCAGAATATTGAGAACTGCATCCGTCGCTGTGGTCTGGAAGTGGACGATATTATTCTTGAGCAGCTGGCTTCAAGTTATTCGGTGCTTTCAGAAGATGAGAAAGAGCTGGGCGTCTGTATGGTGGATATCGGCGGTGGCACGACAGATATTGCCATCTTTACCGACGGTGCCATTCGGCATACGGCAGTGATTCCCATTGCCGGTGATCAGGTGACCAATGACATTGCCATGGCCTTGCGGACACCGACGCAAAATGCCGAAGACATAAAGATTAAATATGCCTGTGCCCTGGCCCAGCTGGCTGGAGCCGATGAAACCATTAAAGTTCCCAGTGTCGGTGAGCGACCCTCCAGGGAGCTTTCCCGGCAGGCACTGGCAGAGGTGGTAGAACCTCGTTATGACGAGCTGTTTACGTTAATTAATGCAGAGATCAGGCGCAGTGGTTTCGAAGACCTGATCCCCGCAGGTATCGTTCTGACCGGTGGTACTTCCAAGATTGAGGGAGCTATTGAGCTGGCAGAAGAGATTTTCCACATGCCGGTCAGGCTGGGTGTGCCGCAGTTAGTGAAAGGGCTGAGTGATGTGGTCAGTAATCCCATTTATTCAACGGGTGTCGGGCTTTTGCACTATGGCCAGAAAATGCAGAAAGATGGTTTGAAAAAGTCGATCGCCAGCAAACCTCAGGATGCTGGGCTGATGGACAAGATGAAGCGCTGGTTTCAGAACTTTTAAGTGTGTAGCAGCGCAGGTTTTCAGTAACGGTATTGGTAAGTATTTGTTAGATTAAGGGTGATAAAAAGGAGATGACCATGTTTGAATTGGTGGATAACGTACCGCAGGAAGCGGTCATAAAAGTTATCGGTGTCGGTGGTGGTGGTGGTAATGCAGTCTGCCACATGCTGAATAGTCAGCTCGAAGGTGTTGAGTTTGCCTGTGCAAACACTGACGCCCAGGCGCTGAAAAAGCAGCATTTGCAGGCCCATACTCACCTGCAGCTGGGAGCCTCGATCACGCGAGGGCTTGGTGCAGGCGCGAACCCGAATGTCGGTCGCGAGGCGGCGATGGAAGACCGGGAGCGTATCGCCGAGCTCCTCAAAGG